>JAICKM010000440.1 GCA_025927935.1 Chloroflexia bacterium
ATCTGGGTCGCCATGCTGACCGCCGAGCGCTGGGGGTATGATTATACACCGATTAGCGTGAAAGCGGGAGATGTGGTCGAGAATGTGATCTTTGTGCCCGCCATCCGCGTGTTGCCCGCCGGGGAGCCGACCGCGACCGCTGCCCCCGCGCCGGCGGCGACGCCCACGCCGGTCGTGGCGCCGCCCGGTATGCCGACCACGGGTATGCCATCCACTTCTGCCGGTCTGCCGGTCGCCCTGGCCGTCTTTGGCGCGATTCTGCTCTGCGGCGCCGGCCTGGTCCTGCGCGGGGTGCGGCGGGCGCGTTCCTAAGCTGCGACTCCGCGCGCCGGGGTCGCCTATTGACAGTAGAGAGAAATGAACGCTAACTTCTTTCATGCCGCTTATGGCTGGCTGATGCACGTCGATTCGGAGAATCCCGACGTCGTCCGGCGCGGCAAATTGCTTAACGTGCTGATTACCGGCGTCCCCCTAATCGGGATGCTGTTCATCGTGCTGGGGTTCTTCGACAGCAGCCTGGGCGCGGCGCTGCGTAACGCCGGGATTATGCTCATAGGCATACTGCTGTGCCTGGTCGCATTATACTATAGCCGCACCGGGCGCCCGGCACGCGCGGCGTATCTCTTCCTCGGCACCGTCTGGCTCACGTTGACCTTGATCCTGCTTACCCAGCGCAGCATCGAATCCGCGACGACGTTCATCCCCTATTTGTATGCCATCCCGGTGATGGCGTCGGGGCTGACGGCAGGGGGGCGGGGGCCTTTTGTGTTCGCCACCGCGGGCGTGCTGGCGGAACTGCTGGCCCTGGCTGTGCTGCCGCACGTCCCTACTTTCGCGCCGGATGCGGCGGGTCGTCCGCAGTTGGTGCCGCCCCCGCCCTGGTATTTCACGGCGCTCTACCTGGCCGGCTATCTCTACCTGGTGGCGTTTCTTTCGTTCTTAACCGAGCGCACCCTGGCCGCCGCCCTGCGCGAGACGCGGCAACGGGCCACCAGCCTGGCCGAAACGCGGGCGGGCGCGGCACGGCGCAGCCGCGAACAGCAACTGGCTTCGGCGTTGCGCATCCAATCGGCGGACCTGGCTACCACGGTCCAGCAGCAGACGGTGGCGGCGAGCGAGCAGGCTTCGGGGGTGCAGCAGGTCACGGCGACCGTCGAAGAACTGGCGGCCACGGCGCGCGAGATCGCGTTTTCCGCGCATGAAGTGAGCGCGGCGGCGGAGCAGGTGCGGCAGAATGTGGAAGTGGGGCAAACCAGCGTGGCGGCGACCAGCGAGAGCGTGGCGAACCTGGGCGAGCGGGTGGCGGCCATCGAGGAGCGCATGGGCGCCGTCGATCAGCATGTCGGGCAGATCGGGCAGATCGCCGACCTGCTGGCCGAAATCGCCGAGAATATCCATATCCTGGCCCTGAACGCGGCGATTGAGGCCGCGGGCGCCGGACCCTATGGGCCGCGGTTTGCCGTGGTGGCTCACGAGGTGCAGGAACTCGCCAACCGGGCGCGGGTTGCCAGCGAACAGGTGCAGACGCAGGTGAGCGATATCCAGGACGTGACCCGGATTGCCCTGGCGAGCACCAGGGCCGGCCAGACGGCGGCGGAATCGGTGGTCATCCAGATGGCGCAGACGCACATGGTCCACATGCGTATCCGTGAGAGCGCCGAACAGGCCAACACGCTCGCCGCCCAGATTGCCCTGGGCATCGACCAGCAACAGATGGCCTCCGCCCAGGTGCTGGAGACGTTGCGCGCCTTTGCCCACTCGGTGCAAGAAATGGCGAACGGCAGCACCCGTGTCACGGCGGCGACCACCCGCCTGAGCGCGCTCTCGGCGGAACTTGACGCCGAGCAGCACGCTACGCTGGCGTTCGAGACCCCTCAGGAAGGGCAACTGGTCACCGCCCAGGTGTGATCCGGCAGGTCAGGCCCGGCGGGCGGGCGCCTCGGCGCGGCGCCGCACGAAGGCCAGCCCCCGGTCGAAGAAGCCACCGGTGACGGCGATACCCAGCAGCACAAGCGCCAACCCGGCGATGGCGATGGGGCCGACTGGCTCGCCGAGCAGGAGCGCGCCGTAGATCAGCGCCATGCCCGGCAGCAGGTAGGTGACGATGACGGTGCGGGTGGCGCCGACGCGGCCCAGCAAGGCAAAGAAGAGCAGGTAGGCGAGGGCTGTGCCGCCCAGGCCCAGCGCCAGCAAGGACCCCAGCGCCGCGGGCGAGAGCGGCTGCGCGGGCGGCGTGATCAGGGTGAGCGGCAGCAGGATCACCGCCGCAGAGACATTCTGGGCCAGCGCCGGGTAGACCACCGGCAGGCCGCTGAAGGCCCGGCGGGCATAGAGGCTGGCGACCGCGTAGGATGCCGAGGCCAGCAGCACGGCTCCCTGGCCCAGCCAGGCGTTACCCGATGCGACTCCCGCCTCCGGCACGCTGCCCGACACCAGCACCGCCACCCCGGCGAACCCAACGGCCACCCCGATGATTTTGCTTGGGCTGGTCGACTCGCTCCCGGTCTGGCGGCTCATGAACAGCAGGAAGATCGTCGTAAAGAGCGGCGTGGTGGCGTTGAGGATGGCTGCCTCACCGCTGCTGATATAGGTCTCGCCCCAGGTGATGGACAGGTAAGGGATGATAGCGTTCAGCACGCCGAGTATCAGGCCCGGCACCAGCAGCCGGCGCCAGGGAAACGCCAGGCGCTGCCGCCCCAGCGCGCGCTGTCGCAGTTGATCCACCGCGTAGAAGACCAGCAGCCCCCCGGCGGCCAGGCCAATGCGATAGCCGACCAGCGTGAGCGGCGTCATCTCGCGCAAGATGACTTTGATGAACATAAAACTGGCGCCCCAGATCGCGGCCAGGATCAGCAACAGCGTGATATCGCGTCCCTTCATCCTCGTGTCTCCTTATGCCTCTTCAAGCCTCTTCATGCCAGTGAAAGCGTGCGTCGTCTTTGACCGTGGACAAGACGATCATCGTGACCGTGCGATCCACATGCAGCCGGGTGCGCAGGCGCTTGAGCAGGGCTTCGATGCCTCGCGGATCGGCGGCCCGCACCTTGAGGATAAAACAATCCTCGCCGGCCACGTGGTGGATCTCCATAATGTCGGGGTCGGCCAGCAGCGCCGCCATCTGCTGCGCGTCTTCGTCGTAGCTCGGTCCGGCCTGGGTGACCCGGACGAAGGCCATCAGCGGCTTGCCCAGTTTGTCGTGGTCCACGATGGCCTGGTAGCCGCGGATCACACCGGCCTGCTCCAGTTTGCGCAGCCGCTCGGCCACCGCCGCCCCGCTCAGGTTGACCTCTTTGGCGATGGCGGCCAGGGGCGTGCGCGCGTCGTTCTGGAGCGCTTCCAGGATCTTGCGATCAATCTCGTCTACATGGCTCATCTTGTGTTCCTTTGGTAAAACCGGCAGAATAGTAATGATTATATGGTAATTCTCGCCGTTTGCCTATCAATCGAAAGGCGGATCTTGTAGAGTCTGCGGGTCGAGATCGCGGAGCGGGGGCGAGACGCTTGCGGTGGCGGGATTGGCGGTATGGTATAATGCGGTGAATTACCTGCGTACCGGGGTCCAGGACAAGGAGTCTGATGTCCGCTGAACCAATATCAACCATAGAGGCCGGGACCGCGCCCGCGGTGCCGCTGGCCGAAGTGGGCCTTTCGCCCGGCGAGTACGCGCACCTCTGTTCTCTGCTCGGTCGCACCCCCAATGCCGTGGAACTGGGCATGGTGGGCGCGATGTGGAGTGAGCACTGCGGCTACAAGAACAGCCGCCCCCTGCTGAAACTCTTCCCCACGCACGGGCCGCGCGTGCTGCAAGGCCCCGGTGAGAACGCGGGCGCGGTCGATATCGGCGACGGGCTGGCCGTGGTTTTCAAGATCGAGAGCCACAACCACCCCAGCGCGGTGGAGCCGGTCGAGGGCGCGGCCACGGGCGTCGGCGGCATCGTCCGCGACATTTTCACCATGGGAGCGCGGCCCATCGCGCTGTTGAATTCACTGCGCTTTGGCCCGCTGGACGAGCCGCGCACGCGCTACCTGTTCGGCGGGGTGGTGGCCGGGATCGGGCGCTACGGCAACGCCATCGGCGTACCCACGGTGGGCGGCGAGATCTATTGCCATCCATCGTACAGCGGGAACCCGCTGGTCAACGCGCTGTGCGCCGGCATCATCTCCAGCGCCGACCTGATGAGCGCACGCGCCGCCGGCCCCGGCAACCCGGTCTTGCTGGTGGGCGCCGATACGGGCCGCGACGGTATCCACGGCGCCACCTTTGCCAGCGACACGCTCGATGCCGAGAATGAAGCCAAGCGTCCGGCGGTGCAGGTGGGCAACCCTTTCCTCGAAAAGTGTCTCATCGAAGCCTGCCTGGAATTGTTAGGGACCGGCATCGTCGTCGGCATGCAGGACCTGGGCGCGGCGGGGCTGACTTCATCGGTGGTGGAGGCGGCCAGCCGGGGGGGGGTGGGCATTCGCATCGACGTGGCCCAGGTGCCCCGGCGCGAACGGGGCATGAACGCCTATGAGATCATGCTCAGCGAGAGCCAGGAGCGGATGCTGGTCGTCGTGCAGCGCGGCGAGGAAGCGCGGGCGCATGCTATCTTCGCCCGCTGGGGCTTGCACGCAGCGCGGATCGGCGAGGTGACAACAGGAGGGCGCGTGGAGATCTTCGACGGCCCGCAACAGGTGGTCGATCTGCCCGCCACGCTGCTGACCGACGAGTGCCCGGTGTACCACCGGCAGGGCGTGCCCGCGCCGGAACTGGCCGCCTTGCAGCATCCCGACTGGGCGGCGCTGCTGCCGCCCGAACCGCCCGGCGTTGACTACAGCGCCGCCTGGCGCACCCTGCTGGCCGCGCCGAATATCGCCAGCAAGGCGTCCGTCTACCACACCTACGATCACACCATCGGCACGAACACGGTGCTGGCGTCCGGCCAGGCCGACGCCGCCGTGCTGCGCATCAAAGGCACGGGCAAGGGTATCGCCCTGACCACCGATTGCAACGCCCGCTTGTGTTATCTTGACCCTTACCAGGGCGGGATGCAGGCCGTGGCCGAGGCGGCGCGCAACGTGGTCTGCACCGGCGCGGCGCCGCTGGCCGTCACCGATTGCCTCAATTTCGGCAGCCCGGAGCGACCGGAGGTCTTCTACCAGATGGAGGGCTGTGTGCGTGGCATCGTGGCCGCCTGCGAGGCGCTGGGCACGCCGGTGGTCAGCGGCAACGTGAGTCTGTACAACGAGACTGCCGGCCAGGCCGTGTTGCCCACGCCGGTGATCGGCATGTTGGGGCTGCTGGACGATGTGACGCAGCGGGTGGGCATGGCCTGGCCGGCGGACGCGCAGTTGGCCCTGCTGGCTCCGCACCCGGCCCCGATACCGGATGGCGGGGTCGCCGCGCTGGGGGCGAGCGAGTACCTGGCGACGATCCACGGCCAGGAAGCCGGTGTGCCTCCGCCCATCGACCTGGACGCCGAGCGGCGCGTGCAAGCGGTGGCCCTGGCGGCGATCCGGGGCGGCCTGGTCCGCGCAGCGCACGATTGCAGCGAGGGCGGGCTGGCCGTCGCCGTGGCCGAGGGCTGCATCGCGGGGCAGGTGGGCGCCGACCTGGATTTGCGCGCGCTGGGCGCCGATCTGCGGAGCGATGTCCTGCTCTTTGCCGAGCAGCCGTCGCGCATCCTGCTGGCCGGCCTGCCCGGCAGCCAGGATGCGCTGGACGCCCTGGCCCGCGAGGCCGGGGTGGCGCTGGTCTGGCTGGGATCGACCGGGGGTGACACGATCCGGCTGCGCCGGAACGCGCAGCTTATCGCCGGTTTGCCGCTGGCTGCCGCGACCGACGCCTGGCAGCATGGCCTGGCGCGGGCCGGCGCGTAGCCCCGCCGGGCGGTTCGCGCGCCGGATGGAGGAGTCGATGCCCGAAATGACGAATCTGGATTTTGCCGCGGGGGATGCGCCCCTGGCTGATGACCATCTGCACGAGGCGTGCGGCGTGTTCGGGGTCTACGCGCCGCACGAGGATGTGGCGCGCATCACCTATTTCGG
>JAICKM010000892.1 GCA_025927935.1 Chloroflexia bacterium
GGGGTCAGCTTCCCTTACAGCATGGGGTTCCACCAGCGGCCGACGGACGGGGCGGCGTATGCGGAGTGGCACCTGCACGGGCACTGCTACCCGCCGCTGCTGCGCTCGGCGACGGTGCGCAAGTTCATGGTGGGCTACGAGCTGCTGGCACAACCGCAGCGCGACATCACGCCGGAGAGCGCCGCGGAGCGGCTGCGCGGCTTATCCGAGGAGTAAGCAGAACGGCGTACCCGGCCACTCGTCGCTGCGCGGGCGGGCCGGAGCCATCCGCATCGCTCTGGAACCTGCCGTCTGATCGGGATGCCATGACCATACCTGCCGCATCACCGGCCACTGTTCGCGATCGGTCCGCCTGCCGAGGAAACTGATTCTCGCTCCCTGGCACCTCATCCTTGGCGCGATCACCATCATCGCCCTCGGCTTGCGGCTCTATGGCCTGGACTCGTATAGTCTCTGGATGGATGAGGTCGAGTCGATCGCGATGGCACAGCGCGGAATCGGCGCCATTTTTACGGATCGATTCGGCTTCTACGCCAATCAGACGCCCTGGCACTATTTGCTGGTCTGGCTGACGATCCAACCCATCGATCCCGCGACGACCAGTGTGCTGGTCCGCTTACCGTCCGCGCTGGCGGGCGCACTGCTCGTGCCGGTGGTCTTCGCACGGGGGCAAGAGTTGTTTGGGCGCACCGCCGGTCTCCTAGCCGCCGTGCTTACCCTCTGCTCGACCACCCTGCTCGGGGTCGCGCAGGACGCACGGCCGTATGCCCTGCTGGCGCTCTTGTCGGTTTTATCGGTCTACTGCTTCCAGATGGCACAACGCACGGAGCGCGGCTTCTGGTGGGTCGCCTGGGCCGCGGCCACTGTCGCGAATATCCTGAACAGCTATACCGTGCTCACGCTGGTCATGCCCGCCCTCGTTCCCTACTGGATCCTCCTGCTGCTGCTACCGGGATCCCGGCCCCAGAACCGTCGCTCCCGGTTGTACGCAACGGCGGCCGCGGTGGGTATCGGCCTGGTAGCGGGGGCGGCACTGCTGGAGCTAAGCCGGCTCGATAAGGTGGGGCCTGATCTGACGCAACTGCGGAGTATGGGTTCCACGGCGCGCACGGTGTTGGAGGACTGGTTGGCCCAGGCCAACATCCCGTTCGCCCTGGGTCTTCGCCTGCAAGAGGCACTCGGCGTGACGGCCGGAGTAGGCGTGGTGGCCGGGTTGTGGGGGAAGGCGCGCGAGCGCCGGGGCGTCGTCCTGTGTGTCTTGCTGCTTCTGGTCCCGCTGGCGGAGATCAGCGCGCTGGGCACGACGAACACGGTGTCCGCGCGCTATGTCGGGTTTATGCTGCCGTTCTACTATCTGCTGATCGGCAGGGGATTCCGGTTCCTGGTGGGGGGCCTCATCGCGCGCCCGCAGCACGCCCGCGGGGTCTGGGTTCTTGCGAGGGTGGGGTCGGCATTCATGGTCCTGGCCGCGGTCGCAGTGCTCGGCCTGTTCGCCTATGGGGGTGGACAGTATTACACAGCCAGGGGCCAGAGCGCTACACGGTACAAACCCGACTTCCGGGCTGCGGCGGCGTACCTGGCCGGCCACGTCCAGCCCGCCGACACCATCGTGTTCATCGACGACCCGCCGCATGGAATGGACGTCAGCCGGTTCTACTGGCACGGGCATCCTCCCGCCACCGTTTATGATGCGCGCGATCCGCGCCTGGCAAATGATGTGCCCCAGGGTGAGGTCTATTGGGTCGTGGGTCTCTTCTATTACGACCAGTCCCGCCTGGATGCGCTCGCCGCGCAAGGTTGGGCGGCGAGCGTGCGCTTTTATAGCGTGGTGGTGCTACGCGAACCGCCTGCGCCCACCGCGATGGTCGATCGGCTGGATCGCGTGGTCAGCAAGCTGGAAGCGCTCGACCGGTTCTCCCCGGTGATCCGCACCGTCCGCGGCTCGATCTATCAAGACCGCGGCCAGGTGGACCAGGCACTACGTATCTATGCCGGACCCGCCGGGCATATCGGGTTCCTAGGGCCGGAGCATCTGCAAACCGCCATGGGCTTCGCTCGCTTGGGCAACAGCGCCCGGGCCTGGCAACAGGCGATGCTGGGGAAGTACAATCAAGCGGACAGTCCCGATCTGCATCGCTGGCTGGCGCAGATGCTCGCCGTCGAGGGCTACGTTGCCGCAAGTCGCGCAGAAGCCCGGATTGCCGCAGCCTTGGTGCTCGCCCGGCCCCCGCGCCCTTGATGGCCGGGCGAGCAAACATAATCCTTGACCGAGATCGCTGACCACCTCTGGCGTTCTACGATGCGCATGATTCACCCCGTTGCAGGTCGCCAGGCCCAGGCTAAAACCCGAGACCGGGACGGGGCTGCGCGCCGGATCGATCCGCAAAAAGCGCTTGAACTGGGTATGCGACGCTTCCTACATCGCCGAGACGTGTTTGGGTTTGTGGCCCGCGGGAAGACGGGACCAACCAGTTATGTGGACTTGATCGAGGACGTACAACCTGAGTCGGCCTGGAGTTCCTAGGACTGTGGGACGAGTTGGAAAAACTCCTGGGGCGCAAGGTCGATCTCCTGACTGAGCAGGCGCTGAAGCCCGGAATACGCGAGCGGATCTTGCGCGAGCCGGTTGCCCGTTGCCCCTCGGTACGAAAGGTAAGGGACCTGCACCCCGGGATAGGTCATCGAATCGGA
>JAICKM010000688.1 GCA_025927935.1 Chloroflexia bacterium
AGTTGAAGGCGGTGCAGAATAAGCAGGTGTACGAAGTGAATCCCAGCATGTACCTGTTTGGCCGCGGCACCCATTCGATCAGCATCGCGCTGGACGATGCGATGCATAAGATCTACCCGAACGTCTTCCCGTAATGGCAACGCTGGCGCAAGCATCCCGCGCCATCCCGGCCGCCAGGATCAGCCGCGTGCTGGTCCTGGCGGCGGTCCTCGTTCTGGCCCTGGCCGGGCTGATGATGCTGGGTCTCCTACTGGGCACGCCGCAGTTGGCGCCGAACGACCTGGGCGTAATCGCCAACGGCGGCGGCGAGCGGCTGGCACGCATCGTGGTGACGCAACTGCGCTTGCCGCGCGTGCTGCTGGGCGCTGGCGCCGGGATGATGCTGGCCCTGGCCGGGGCGCTGCTGCAAGGCACCCTGCGTAACGCGCTGGGGTCCCCGGAGTTGCTGGGCGTCTCGGCGGGCGCCTCAGTGGTGATGGCCGCGATCACCATCTTTCACCTCGAACTCGACTGGCCCCTGTATCCCTGGGCGGCGCTGGCGGGCGGTATGCTGGCGGGCGCCGTCGTGCTGCTGAGCATGCGCCGCATCAACGATCCGATGCGCCTGGTGTTGATGGGGGTGGCGATGAACGCGCTGCTCTACGCCGCGATTATCACCATCGTCACACTGGGGCAGCAGCAAGACGTGGGCCTGCTGTACCTCTATCTGCTGGGCAGCCTGGCAAACCGCACCTGGCTGCAACTCCAGGTGCTGCTGCCCTGGGCGGCGATCACCATCCCGCTGGCTCTGCTCGCCGCCCGCCCGCTGAACCTGCTCCAATTGGGCGACGAGGTGGCCGAGGGGCTGGGGCTACGCGTGACGCGCATGCGTATGTTGCTGCTGCTGCTGAGCGCCGCACTGGTCGCAGTCGTCGTCGCCGTCGCGGGGCCGATTGCCTTTGTGGCGCTCATGGCGCCGCATATGGCGCGGCGGGCACTGGGCACGCCCGATGCGCGCCTGGTGTTGCCTATCGCCGCCCTGATGGGCGCGGTCTTGCTGACGGCGGCGGACCTGGTGGCGAAGAACCTGTTTGATCCGCTGGAGTTGCCGGTCGGCGTCTGGACGACGCTGATCGGCGGGCCGCTGCTGCTGTTGCTCTTGCGGCGGGAGCTGGGGGGGAGGCAGGCGCGCCAATGAGTGCCGTCGCCACCCAATCGCCCGCCCGCCCGCGGCCCAGCGAACGACCGTTTCCCATCCGCCACTTTCCCCTGGTTTTGCTGGCCGGGGTGCTCATCGTGGCGGCCCTGCTCGTGTTGCATATCAGCGTGGGCACCGTAGACGTGTCGCCGGGCGATGTCGTCAATGTGCTGACGGGACAGCAAACCGACGAACTGACCCATACGGTGGTCTGGGAGTTGCGCCTGCCGCGCGCCCTGGTTGCTATTTGCGCCGGAGCCATGCTGGCGCTGGCCGGGGCGATTCTCCAATCGCTAACCGGCAACCCGCTGGCCGAACCGGACCTGACCGGCGCGTCGGCGGGCGGGGTGCTGTTCGCGGTGCTATGGCTCTCGCGCCAACTGGTCGGCTGGAGCACGGCGCCGCCCAGCGCCGAGGTAGCGGTTATCGCCCTGCTCGGCAGCCTGGCCTCCGGCGGCCTGGTGTATCTCTTGAGCTGGCAGCGGCGCACCAGCGCGGTGCGCTTGGTGCTCACCGGCGTGCTGGTCTCGACCATCTTGCGCGCGCTCACGTCGCTGGTACTGTTACGCAACCAGAACGCCATCGGCGGCATCGTGCTCTGGATCATCGGCTCGCTCAACGGGCGCACCTGGGTCCACTGGGAGGCCATCTGGCCGTGGGCGCTGCTGGGGGTGCCGCTGGGGCTGGTCTGCGCGGGCGCCGCCAACGGCTTGCAGCTTGGCGACGAGATCGCCGCCGGGCTGGGCATGCGCATCGAGCGGGTCCGGGCGCTGCTCTTGTTTGTGGCCGTGCTGCTGACGGCGGGCGCGGTCTCGGTGGTCGGGGCGCTGGGCTTCCTGGGGCTGATCGCGCCGCACCTGGCGCGGCGGATCGTGGGCGACGACGCGCGCCGGGTCTTCCCGTTGAGCGCGGTGATGGGCGCGATCTTGCTGTTGGTGGCCGATATCGTGGCCCGCAGCGTGACGCAGCCGAATGAGTTACCGGTCGGGGCGTTGATGTCGCTGCTGGGCGCACCGTTTCTTATGTTTCTGTTATGGCGAGGGATTCGATGAGCAAGCGAGAAGGGACGCAGATCACCCTGGCGCCGCCCAACGGCACCCACGAGCCGGCGCGGCTCACCGCCGCAGCCGCGGACCCGGTGTTCCGTGCCGATCAGCTCCAGGTGGGCTACCGGGATCGCGTAGTCATTGCCGGGCTAAAACTGGCGATCTATCGGGGTGGCATCACGGCGCTGGTGGGGCCGAACGGGTCGGGCAAATCGACGCTGCTCAAGACCCTGGCCCGGCTGCTGGTGCCCAGTGCGGGCGCGGTCTACCTGAACGGCGCGGCCATTCGCGGCGTGCCGACCTCGGCGGTGGCGCGCGAAGTGGCAATTTTGCCGCAGGGGCCGGTGGCGCCCGCTGGGCTGACCGTGGGCGAACTGGTGGAGCAGGGCCGCTACCCGCACGCCGGGCCGTTGCGGATGCTGCGCCGGCAAGACCATGAGGCGATTACCGAGGCGCTGGCCCTGACCGATATGACCGGCTTTGCCGACCGTGTGCTGGAGAGCCTGTCGGGGGGAGAGCGGCAGCGCGCCTGGATCGCCCTGGCCCTGGCGCAAGATACGCCGGTGTTGCTGTTGGACGAGCCGACCACCTTCCTCGACATCGGCCATCAACTGGAGGTACTCGATCTGGTCCACCGGCTCAACGTGGAGCGCCAGATGACGATTTTGCTGGTGTTGCACGATCTAAACCAGGCCGCCCGCTATGCGGACCGCATGATCGTGCTGAACGACGGCCGGATCGTCACCGACGGCACCCCGGAGGAGGTGCTGACGCCGCCCCTGCTAGCCGAGGTGTTCCGCGTCCGCGCCAATGTCGTCCGCGACCCGGCCAGCGGCACCCCGGTCTGCTTGCCGTATGCGGGCGTGGGCACCGCCCAGCCGCCCGATGCGGATAGCCGCTGAGCTCTGGGGCGGGCGCCAGGGCGCTCGTCCCACCTGCGCGCCGGCGCCCGGCTTATTGCCAGGCTTTTTCGCGGCCTTCCGCGTAGTCCGCGTAAGCCTTCTTCAAGCCCAGCAGGACTTCGGCGGTCGTTTCCAGCAACGCCTGGGCTTTCGGCTCGCGCACATTGGCGATCTCGGCGCGCACCTGATTGGCTAACGTATCCAGCCGGTCCTGTGTCGTGGTAATGGAGCGCATTGTGCTGTCGGTTAGATTCGTCGATCCACCTGCTTGCGTATGTTGTTCTTGCATAATCAAAGCCTCCTGCTAGTACCATCTTCCTATCGCTAGCCCTTGACCACCCCGGCGGTCAAGCCAACGCTAGTACAGCAGATGACGTGCCGTGGAAAGGGAACAAGAAGATCGGGAGTAATTATCCTGCAAGACGAGATGTAGTATTTTGGCTTAGCATCTGCTATAATCACGTCGTATCGCGAGTGGATATGAACATCAAGGGGTCGCCTTAACTCGCCAATGTTTCACAATGGTTCTTGTCGTTGAAGATAATCTCGTTGAAAGATTCTTGTAAGCATTAGAATATTCTATTTTCCTTCTCTGTGATAACCCGTAAAGAAAGCAGCGGCCGGTCTTTGCGGGTCGCGGGGCTTTAGCAAAGGAGGCATGGACTATGAAATGGGTGACACGGCCGCGTATCCGGCTGGATCGCGCCGCCTGCGCCTGGCTGATTCTGCGGCA
>JAICKM010000085.1 GCA_025927935.1 Chloroflexia bacterium
GCGCAAGCCCTGGCCGCGCCGGCCAAAGTTGGGCACATTGGGCGGCTCGTGCAGGCGCCGGCCAATGCCGTGGCCCACGAGATCGCGCACCACGCCGTAGCCGTTGCGCTCCAGCACTTCCTGAATGGTCGCGCTGATGTCTTCCAGCCGGTTGCCCGCCCGCGCCAGCTTGATGCCCGCCCAGAGCGAATCCCAACCCACGTCGATCATCTTCTGCGCGGCAGGCTCGATCTTGCCCACGCCAACGGTCGTCGCCGCATCCCCATGGTAGCCGCGATAGAAGGCGCCACAGTCGATGCTCAGGAGGTCGCCTTCCTGCAACACCCGCGGGCCGGGGATGCCGTGGACGATCTCCTCGTTCACCGAGGTGCAGAGGGAGGCGGGAAAGCCGTTGTAGCCCTTGAACGACGGCACGGCACCCCGCGAACGGATGTAATCGTGGCCGATCTTATCGAGATCGGCGGTCGTCAGGCCGGGGCGCACTTCCTTGCTCACCAGGGCAAGCGTCTCGGCGACAATCCGCCCCGCTTCGCGCATGATGTCGATCTCGCGGCGGGTTTTTAGAGTAGGCTGACCTTGAGCCACTGGCGTTGTCCTTTGTTGTATTCGTAATCTACGTCATGCCGGAGCGGCAGGCCGCGTACCCTACCGGCACAACTAGGGGCGACGGATCCGTCGCCCCGGCGATTCAGATTGGCCTGTCTGCCGCCGCGCACGGGTGCCCGGCCACCGGCGGTCAAGCAACGCTGGAGTCGGCCACGCCTTCCGCTATGACAGCAGGAAGCGGGCCGACAGCGGCCATCAGGTCTGCGGCGACCTTCTCAATGTTCTGCGCCCCGTCCACCTCGATCAACGTACCGTTGGCCCGGTAGTATTGGATCACCGGCATGGTCTGGTCGAAATAGACGCGCAGGCGGTTCTCCATCACGTCGCGGCGGTCGTCGCTGCGCTGATATAGCTCACCACCACAGAGATCACAGACGCCGCCGATGCGTGGCGGGTTGAATTTTTCGTGGTAACTGGCCTGGCAATTGCGGCAGATCCAGCGCCCGGCCAAGCGGTCGAGCAGGACCTCATCAGGTACCTTGATGTTGAGCGCCCGATCCACCCGCTTCCCTTCCGCCCGCAGGTTGGCATCCAGCGCCTGGGCCTGGCCCAGCGTGCGGGGAAAGCCATCCAGCAGGACTCCACGCGCAACATCGGGAGCCTTGAGGCGAGCCGTCACCATATCGATGACGAGGCCATCGGGCACGAGTTCACCGCGCTGCATATATTCATTCGCCCGCACGCCCAGCGGCGTGCCGTTATGGATATGCTCACGCAGCAGGTTCCCGCTGGCGATGGTCATCAAACCCAGCCGTTCGCTCAGCAGTTCCGCCTGCGTCCCTTTGCCTGCGCCGGGGCCGCCGAGTAAAACTATGATCATCGTTGACCTCCCTGACCCCGTCGTCAGTACGGTGAGCGGTGCATATCAACAGGTCATCCCGCCTTATTTTCGGGATGGTGCATACCTATGATACCCGAATTTATTAACCGCAGCAAGTGGGGTACCCGGCTTCCACGCCAAAATTCCGAGAAGAGTCCGCCCCGGCTCCATCTGGAGTTTAAACGATTCTCGTATTGGTTGCGGTGTATTTTTATGAAAGATCGGTGA
The DNA here is from genome assembly GCA_025927935.1 of Chloroflexia bacterium. Next base: position 1,655 of record JAICKM010000085.1, read on the forward strand.
AAAAGCGCGGTGAATAGGAAGCGGCCGGCCCCAGAGAGGGACCGGCCGCCACACACGGCGCACTAACGGTTGATAAAGCCCTCGTACCGCCGCATCAGCAACTGCGCTTCCAACTGCTTCATGGTGTCGATGGCGACACCCACGACGATCAGCAACGCGGTGCTGGTCAGACCCTGGATCTGCACGCCCGTGATCAACTGAGCGATGTACGGCATCACTGCCACCAGGCCCAGGAAGATCGCGCCCAGGAACGTGATGCGGTTCAGCACATCGCTCAGGTACTTGGCGGTGCGCTGGCCCGGCCGGATACCGGGGATGCTGCCGCCTTGCTTTTGCAAGTTCTCCGCGATGTTCTGCTGGCCGAACACCACCATCGTATAGAAGTAGGTGAAGGCCACCACCAGCACAAAATACATGATCTGGTACTGCAGCGTGGTCGGGCTGAAGAAGCCGATCATGGCGTTCGCCAGGTTGCGCACCCAGTCGACGCTGGCTGCCGTCAGGAACGAAGCGATGGTGCCAGGGAAGATCATGATGCTGACCGCAAAGATCAGCGGGATCATGCCGGCGCTGTTGACGCGCAGCGGGATGAAGCTGCTACCACTCTGGCGCATCATCCGGTTGCCGCGGAAGACGTTCTTCGAGTAATGCACCGGGATCCGGCGCTGCCCTTCCTGGATCAGCACAATGCCGACTACCGTCGCCAGGCCGATGACGGCGAACAACAGCAGGCCGAGGACATTCACGTCGCCCGTGCCGCCCTGGCTGAAGGCCAGTTCACCGATCAGGGTCGGCATACGGGAGACGATACCTCCGAAGATGATGATCGAGATACCGTTGCCAATCCCATTCTCGGTGATCAACTCGCCGATCCAGAGTAAGATCATCGTGCCCGCGATCAGCGAGATCAGCACCGAGAGCGAGTAGATGGTGTACTGCGGATTGAACAGGTCGAACGACGGCAGCACGCCGGTGCTGCGCAGCAAGACGCACTGGCCGAAGCCTTGCAGCGCGGACAGCGGCACCGCCAGCCATTGCTGGTACTGGTTGATCTTGTTGCGGCCCTGCTCGCCCTCTTTCGAGAGTTCGGTCAGGCGCGGCACAATGCCCACCAGCAACTGCATGATAATCGAGGCGGTGATGTACGGATAAACGCCCATCGTCGCCACACTGAAGTTTTGTAACGTGCCACCAGAGAAGATGTTCAGCACACCCAGGATCTGGCCGACGTCTTGCTGCTGGAAGAGATTCTGCAGCGCCACCAGGTCCGCGCCAGGCACCGGGATGTGGGCGAGCACGCGATAGATCATCAGCATCGCCAGGGTGAACAAGATTTTCCGCCGCAGATCGTGGATCTTAAAGGCGTTGACGGTGGCCTCAAGCATTAGTGGCTCTCTTCCTCGGCGGGCGCGGCCGCGGCAGCGTCGATGACGGTCGTCTGACCACCGGCGGCTTCAATCGCCGCTTTCGCGCTGGCGGTGAAGCGATGGGCCGTTACGCGTAGGGGCTTGGACAGCTCCCCGCCGCCCAGAATCTTCACCGGGCGCGTGGTGTCGCGGATCAAGCCGGCCGTGACCAGGAATTCCGGCGTCACGTCGTGCTCGGTCTCCAGCGCCGCCAGCCGCTCCAGACTCACAGTGTGATATTCGATGCGGAAGCGGTTCTTGAAGCCACGCTTATAGGGCAACTGCTGCTGGATCGGGGTCTGGCCGCCGACAAAGTGCCGTGCCATGTAGTGGTGGCCGGCGCGGGCTTTCTGGCCCTTCTGGCCCCGGCCCGATGTTTTCCCGGTCCCCGACCCCGCCCCGCGACCGACGCGTTTGCGGTTGGTAAACGCCCCCTCCGGCGCGCGGAGATCGCTTAATTCCATTTCAGTATCCTTTACGAGCAATCAGCCTCTAGCCGCCAGCCGTCAGTCGTGCGACTGACGGCTGCGGGCCGCGGGCTGAGTCAAACTTCTTCGAACGAGACCAGGTGCTTGACCTTGAAGATCATGCCGCGGATGCTGGGGCTGTCCGGCACCTCGACCGTCTGGTTGAGGCGGCGGAAGCCGAGCGAACGGATGGTATCCTTCTGGTCCTGATTATACCCGATGGCGCTCTTCACCCAGGTAATGCGCAGGCTACCGCCTTCGCGCACGCCCGCGGTCTTACCGTTCTGATGCGGTGCAGTCATTAGCTACCAGCCTCCTTCTGCTCGGGGGCGGGGGCCGCTGGAGCCGCCGGAGCCGCTGGACGCGGGCCACCCGGACCACGACCGCCGCCGGGTCCACCGCGGCGATCCCCGCGACCGCCGCCAAACCCGCCACGGCCCTGGCCGCCGGCGCCACCGCGCCCGCCCTGGCCGCGACCTTCACCACGACCGCCACCGGGGCCGCCGCGGCGGTCGCCGCGTTCGGAGCGCTGCTCGACCACCCGCTCGGGAGCGGGCGGCGTACCCGCTGCCGCCGCCAGGCGCACGGCGCGCGAGATCTGGCGCTTGTTCAGTTCGGCCAGGGTAAAGCCGCGCCGCGCGGCTTCTTCCTCCGCGGAGCGCAGCCGGCTCAGCGCCAGCAGGGTCGCGCGGGAGACATTAATTGGGTTGTTGTTACCCAGCGACTTGGTCAGCACGTCCTTGATGCCGGCCGCTTCCAGCACGGCACGCACACCACCACCGGCGATCACGCCGGTACCGGGCGCCGCCGGCTTCAGCAGCACACGCGACGCGCCGAAGTCGACCGTAATTTCATGCGGAATGGTGGTGCCGACCAGCGGCACGCGCACCATGTTCTTCTTGGCGTCCTCGGTGCCCTTGCGGATCGCCTCGGGCACCTCGCTCGCCTTGCCGGTGCCGGCGCCGACGAGACCGTGGCCGTCGCCGACCACCACGACCGAGCTAAAGCTGAACCGGCGGCCACCCTTGGACACCTTGGACACGCGGTTCACCTGAACCACGCGCTCCTCAAGCTCCAGCCGGGTTGCATCAATTCGAGGGGGCATGTTTACTCCTTTAGAAGTCCAAACCGGCTTCGCGAGCGGCTTCGGCTAAGGCTTTGACGCGGCCGTGATACTGATAACCGCCACGGTCGAACACGACTTGCTTGATCCCGGCGTCGAGGGCCCGCTGGGCCACCAGGCGCCCAACGGCCTGGGCATCCACCGTCTTGGTGCCGTCCTGCCCGCGCAGGTCTTTGTCCAGGGTGCCCGCGGCGGCCAGCGTGTGCCCCGTCGAGTCGTCGATCACCTGGGCATAGATATGCTTGAGGCTGCGGAAAACATTCAGCCGCGGGCGAGCGCTGGTGCCGATGACTGTCGCGCGCACGCGCCGGTGGCGCTTGTCTCGCGACGTGAGCTTATGCGGTACGATTTTCATGGCTGCTCCTACTTCTTACCTTTGCCGGTCTTGCCGGTCTTGCCAGCCTTGCGGCGAATGCGCTCACCAGCGTAACTGATGCCCTTGCCCTTGTAGGGTTCCGGCTCGCGGATACTGCGGATCTTGGCCGCTTCTTCCCCGACCAGTTGCTTATCAATACCCGTAACGTGCAGGCGGCTGGTGCCGTCCACGGCGAACGTGACTCCGGCGGGCGGGGTAACGCGCACCGGGTGCGAGAACCCCAGGGCCAGGACGATATCGTTGCCTTCTTTGGTCACACGATAACCGACGCCGCTGATTTCGAGCGTCTTGGTGTAGCCCGTGGTCACGCCCTGCACCATGTTATTCAGAAGGCTGCGAGTCAGCCCGTGCAGCGAGCGATGGAAGCCATCGTCGCTGGTGCGCTGCACCTGAAGCGTCCCGTCTTCCTGCACGATCTTCAGATCAGGATGGAAAGCCTGGGTCAACGACCCCTTGGGGCCTTTCACCGTGACCTGGTTGTTCGCTTCGAGCCGCACATCGACGCCCTTGGGCACCGGGATCGGCAATCTACCAATTCGCGACATTTGTTGCTCCTCTTAAAAATAGGGCTGGCGAGCGATGGACCCGGCCCGCGTTCTGGAGGCAGAGGTGCTCCCCCCCACGCCGACCCGCGCCCGGCTGCTCTTGACAGCAGCACTCTACCAGACGTAGCAGAGTACTTCGCCGCCCAGCCGCTTGCGCCAGGCTTCGTGGCCCGACAGGATGCCCTGGGAGGTCGAAAGCACGCACACCCCCAGGCCGCCGAGCACCACCGGGATCTCCTGGCGATTGGCATAGACTCGCAGGCCCGGCTTGCTGACCCGCTTGAGGCCGGTCACCACCGGCTTCTTATCGGGGCCATACTTCAACCAGACGCGGAAGTTGCGGTTGCCGTCCTCGCCCGGAAAATCAAAATCTTTGATATAGCCCTCGTCCTTCAAGATGCGGGCGATGGCCAGCTTCATCTTGGAGGTCGGAATCAACACACTCTGGTGCCGGGCCATGCCGCCGTTGCGGATTCGCGTCAGCATATCGGCGATCGGATCAGTCGTATTCATGAACTACTTGTTCTCCTCTTACCAACTCGACTTCACGACGCCGGGCAGCTTGCCCTGCAACGCCATCTCGCGGAAGCAGATCCGGCACAGGCCAAACTTGCGCATGTAGGCGCGGGGGCGCCCGCAGACCTTGCAGCGATTGTAAGCCCGCACCTTGTACTTGGCCGGGCGGGACGCCTTCACGATAAGCGAGGTTTTCGCCATTCCCTGTGTCCTTATCCTTTCCTATGAGCGCCGGAAGGGCATGCCCATCAACTCCAACAGCCGCCGTGCTTCCTGATCGGTTTTCGCGGTGGTGACAAAGACCAGTTCCATGCCGCGCACCTTATCGATGCGGTCGTACTCCAGCTCGGGGAAAATCAGTTGTTCGCGCAGGCCCAGCGTGTAGTTGCCGTGCCCGTCGAACGACTTGCTGCTCACCCCGCTGAAGTCGCGCACGCGCGGCAGGGCGATGTTGAACAGGCGGTCGATCAGGTCGTACATGCGCTCACTGCGCAGCGTGACCATGACGCCAATCGGCATGCCGGCGCGCAGCTTAAAGGCGGCAATCGACTTCTTGGCCCGCGTGATCATCGGCTTCTGGCCGACGATGGCGGTCACGTCGTTCACCGCATTGTCGAGCGCCTTGGCATTGGCGATGGCCTCGCCCATACCGATATTGAGCACGATTTTGCTGATGCGTGGCACCTGCATGGGGTTGGTATAGCCAAACTCTTTCATCAGTGCCGGCACCACTTCTTTATGGTACTTCTCGCGCTGACGGGCAACGTATTCTGCCACTCTACATCCTCCCACCGGACAGGGCCTGCCGCCCGCCGGTTCGTCTAGATAAAAAACAGCCGTGAGAGCGCTACTTAGCTCTCGCCCCGTGTAGGCTGTCCCGCAAAGGGGCGCAGCAACTGGTCAGAAAGGCCGGGGCGAGTTGCTTGTCAGCGCTTAGCGGCTCCAGCGCTTGTCCGGGTCGCGGTCCAACAATTCGTTGCAATTGCGGCAGGAACGGGCCTTGCTGCCGTCGGCCAGGAATGTATGGGCCACGCGCACAGGTTTGTTGCACTTGGCACAGACGACCATCACCTTGGAGGCATCCATAGGCGCCTCAACCTCGACGATGCCGGCCTGCCGCGCGCCGCGCTGCCCGCGCGTGTGCTTGCGCATCACGTTGATGCCCTCGACAATGACTTTGTTGTCACTGGGGTGGACTTCCCGCACGCGCCCGCGCTTGCCCTTATCTTTCCCTGCGATCACCAGTACGGTGTCGTCCTTATGTACATTCATTGTTTTCTCTTGTTCTCCTGGCTACCTGGAACAGGTGCGTAATCGACGCCCCAAAGGCGGCTAACAATTATACCAGCTTTACCTGGCGCCTGTCCAGCAGGTACGGCTGGGAGGGGCTGGAGTCGGTTACAGCACCTCAGGCGCCAGCGACACGATCTTCATAAACTGGCGCTCGCGCAGTTCGCGGGCCACCGGGCCGAAGATGCGCGTACCGCGCGGATTGTTCTGCGGGTTCAGAATCACGGCGGCATTATCGTCGAAGCGGATATGGGAGCCGTCGGGCCGGCCATATTCCTTCGCGGTGCGCACGACGACCGCGCGCACGACTTCACCCTTCTTGACCGCCCCGCCGGGCGCGGCCTGCTTCACGGCGGCGATAATGATATCGCCCACCCCCGCATACTTGCGGTTCGATCCGCCCATAACGCGGATGCACATGATCTCCTTGGCGCCCGTGTTGTCGGCAACGCGGAGCCGGGTTTGCGGCTGGATCATGGTCTAGTGTCTCCTCTTCAACTGGCGAGGCCGGCTCTTAGAGCTGCGGCGCCCGCGACAGGATCTCCACGACGCGCCAGCGCTTGGTCTTGCTGATCGGGCGGGTCTCCAGGATGCGAACGATATCGCCCTCGTTGCACTTCAATTCGTCGTGCGCGACGAACTTGTTGGTGCGGCGCATGATTTTCTTGTAGAGCCGATGGCGCACGAGGCGGTCGACCGCAACGATGACGGTCTTGTCCATCTTGTTGCTCACGACGCGGCCGGTGCGCATGCGCGACTTGCCGTGCTCGGGCACCCAGACGTGCGTGTCGGTCTCGACCGCACCGCGACCGCTCTGACCGGGGGTCGGCGCGGGCGGCATCGCCGCCGCGGCCTCGGTCGCGGCAGCCGCGCTCGTCAGATCCTCGGCTCCAGGCTGATTGGTGTTATCCATACTGATTGGTTGCTCCTATGCCGGGGGATTATCCCCCACCACTATTACAGCGAGGCGTTCAACGCCTGTAGCTCGGCAATCTCGGCGGCATACAGTGCCTCGATCTCGCGCTCGCGCACGACCGTCAGCAGACGGGCCACATCCCGGCGCACCAGCTTGATGCGCTGATGGTTCTTCAGCTTGCGCGTGGCACTCTGGAAGCGCAGGTTAAACATTTCCTGGCGATATTGATCCAGGTGCCGCTGGATTTCCGCCTCGTCCATCTCGCGAATGTCACTCGCCTGCATCGCTCGTCTCCTCGTCCGTCTCCTCGTGAGTCACGGCGCCCTCGGCGATCCGGCTCACGAAACGGGTCTTGATCGGCAACTTGTGCCCGGCGAGGCGCATGGCCTCGGCGGCGACATCTTCGCGCACGCCGCCCAGTTCAAACAGGACCCGGCCGGGCTTGATCACGGCCACCCAGTGATCAGGGGCACCTTTACCGGAACCCATACGGGTCTCGGCGGGGCGCTGGGTCATCGACTTGTCCGGGAAGATGCGGATCCAGACCTTGCCGCCACGCTTCACATAGTGAGTGATAGCGCGGCGGGCCGACTCAATCTGGCGGCTGTCGATCCAGGCGGCTTCAAGCGCCTGGAGACCATACTCGCCAAAGGCCACGGTATTGCCGCGCTGGGCCTTACCGGGGCCGGTGGTGCCACGATGCACCTTGCGGTGCTTCATACGCTTGGGCATTAACATCGGTTAGCTCTCCTCCCCGGTCTGCGCGGCCTCATCAGCACTTGGGGTGCCGGCTTCGCGCGCAGCGGAGTTCTCGGTGGATGCTTCCAGGCTACCGGCGCCGGTGCCGGCGGCCTCAGCGGTCGCGGGCGCCTCGCTGGCGATACCCATATCGGTGGCCGGGGTCGCCGTGTCGCCCTGGGTCTCCACGGCAACATACGGAGCCGCGGGAGTTTCAGCAGGCGCGGCAGCCGGCATACTGGTTTCCATAGCCGGCGTCGCGGGCTGCTCGGTGGCGGTGGTCGCCTCGGCAGCGGGCAGCGCCTCATGACTGACCTGGATGGCCGTCTCTTGCTCAGGCGCGCTCGGAGTCACCTCCGCCGCCGGAGCGGGCAGCGCCTCGTGGCTGACCTGGATGGCCGTTTCTTCCGCTGGAGCGGGAGCCGCCACCGGCGCGGGGGCCGGAGCCTCAACCGGGCGCGGCGGGCGCGGAGCACGCTGCGGCGCGGCGCCTTGCTGAGCCGCCGGAGCCGGGCGCGGACCACGCGGCCCCTCGCCACCCTGGCGATTGTCCGGGCGCGGCGGGCGATTGCCGCCGTCGCGGCCCCGACCGAGATCGCCGCCCATCGGCTCCTCACCGGAGCGCGTGCCGATGACATCGCCGCGATAGATCCAGACTTTCACACCCACGCGGCCATAGGTCGTATGTGCGTGAACCTGGCCGTAGTCGATATCGGCGCGGATGGTATGCAGAGGCACGCGGCCCTCGCGCTCGCCGACGACGCGCGCCATTTCAGCGCCGCCGAGGCGCCCGCTGAGGCGGATACGCACGCCCTTGGCCCCCAGGCGCGTTGCGCGCTGGATGGCCTGCTTCATCGCCCGCTTGTACGACACGCGGCGGGTGATTTGGTCGGCGATGCTCTCGGCCACCAGGAAGGCGTCGAGTTCGGGCTGCTTGATCTCGTTGATGTTCAACTTGACCTTCTTGCCCGTCTGCGTCTCAAACTCTTTGCGCAGCACTTCCACGGCCTGGCCGCCCTTGCCGATGACAATGCCCGGCTTGGCCGTCGAGAGTGTGATTTCGATCTGGTTGGCGGCGGAGCGCTCCAGTTCGATACGCGAAATGCTGGCGTTGGCAAGCCGCTTGGCAACCAGGGCGCGCAGCTTAATGTCCTCGTGCAACTGTTCGGTGTAGTTGCGCTCGGCGAACCAGCGCGACTGCCAATCCTTGATGATGCCGAGGCGGAATCCGACAGGATGAACTTTACGTCCCAAGCTAGATACCCTCCCGTTCGTCGACCACAACGGTAATGTGGCTGGTACGCTTGAGGATACGGGTACCCTGGCCGCGTGCCTTGGCCCGGAACCGCTTGAAGGTAGGCCCTTCGTTGGCATAGATGCTGGTGATGACCAGATCATCCGGAGCCATCTGGAAATTATTCTCTGCGTTCGCGGCGGCCGAAGCCACCACGCTCATCACCTCGCGGGCCGCGTGCTGCGGCATGAAGCGCAGGATGGCGAGAGCTTCCCGCACCGGCTTGCCGCGGACCACGTCGAGCACCAGGCGGACTTTGCGCGGCGAACTGCGTATAAACTTCGCGGTAGCGCGTACTTCCATTGGTGTAATTCTCTCCTCTTACTTGGCGCGATGCATACGCTCGGCGCCTCTGATGTGGCCCTTGAAGAAGCGCGTGAGAGCGAATTCGCCAAGCTTGTGGCCCACCATGTTCTCGGTGATATAAATCGGCACATGGCGGCGGCCGTCGTGGACACCAATGGTGTGCCCCACCATCTCCGGGAAGACGGTGGAGTCCCGCGACCAGGTCTTGATCACGCGCTTGGCGCCCGTGCTGTTCATTTGCTTAATGCGGTTCAGCAACCGTTCTTCAACAAACGGTCCCTTTTTCGTAGAGCGACTCATGATTCCTCCGGGTCAGCCTATTTCGCGTAACGCTTGCGCACGATCATGTTATCGGTCCGCGGGTTGTTGCGGGTGCGGCCATGAGCCGGCTTGCCCCACTTGGTCTGCGGCTGCCCACCACGCGGCGTGCGGCCTTCGCCGCCGCCATGCGGATGGTCCCGCGGGTTCATCACGGACCCGCGCACCGTGGGCCGATAGCCCAGCCAGCGGCTGCGCCCGGCCTTGCCCAGGCGGATATTCTCGTGGTCGAGGTTGCCCACCTGGCCGATGGTCGCCATGCAGTTCACATGGATGCGGCGCACCTCGCCCGACGGCATGCGGATCTGGGCATAGGTTTCATCGCGCGCCATCAACTGCGCCGACTCCCCCGCACTGCGCACGAGCTGGCCGCCGCGACCCGCCTGCAATTCAATGTTATGGATCTGGGTGCCGAGCGGGATACTGTGGATCGGCAAGGTATTGCCGACGCGCACTTCCGCGCCGCTCCCCGACATGATGGTATCGCCGACCTTCAGGCCGAGCGGCGCCAGAATATAGCGCTTCTCGCCATCGGCATAGTGAATAAGCGCGATGCGCGCCGACCGATTCGGATCGTACTCAACAGTCGCCACGCGGCCGGGCACGCCCAGCTTGTTGCGCTTGAAATCGATGATCCGGTAGAACCGCTTGTGGCCGCCGCCGCGATGGCGCACCGTGATGCGGCCCTGATTGTTGCGACCAGCGTTGCTCTTCTTAATCTCGATGAGCGACTTCTCGGGCTTCTTGGCCGTGATCTCCTCAAAGGTAGCCACGGTGGTCAAGCGGCGGCCCGGCGAAGTCGGCTTATACCGTTTCAATGGCATGGCTTAGACTCCCTCAAAAATCTCGATGCGCTGGCCGGGGTTCAACGTGACGACCGCCTTCTTCCAACGCGGCCCCCAATCGGAGATCCGCTTGCGCTTGTGGCTGAAGTTGCGGCGTTTCGCATGCACGCTGATGATATTGACGGCCGTCACGTTGACATCCGGGAAGGCCTGCTCCACGGCGCGCTTGATCATCGCCTTGGTGGCGTCGCGGGAGACCTCGAAGGTGTACTTCCCCTGCTCCATGAGCAGGCTGTTCTTCTCGGTCATGACCGGACGGCGGATGACGTCGTAAAGCTTGCTGTCCATTAGACGTTCTCCTCCTCACCCTGGGTCTCCAGAGCTTCGGTATCCGCAGCCGCGGTCTCGGACTCGGTCTCCGCAGCCTCAGTTTCGATCTCGGTCTCCGCCGCGGGTTCCATCGCGCTTGGGGCGGAGGGCGGAGCCACGGTGATCGTCGAAGCTACCGTCGCGCTGCCGGACGCGGGCGCTGCCGCCGGGGCAGCGGTCTCGCCATCCAGCACCGAGGTCAGGCGGGCCGTAGCCGCGCCGTCTGGGGCGGCAATCGGGCGGGACGTGCGCCCGCCGGTCTGACCCAGGATGCTCTCGATGACAGTGAGGCTGGCCCGGTCGAGGACCAGGTATTCCGCCTTCAGCATCGCCACCAGGCTCAAATACTGCGTGCGCATGGTGGTGACATTTTTCAGGTTGCCGGCGGCCAGCTCCAGGTTGTCCTGGCGCTCCGGAGTCATAATCAGCACCCGGCGGTCGGCCAGATTTAGGGCAGCCAGGGTGTTCAACATGACCTTGGTGCGCGGCTCCAGGTCGGTAAAGCTGTCAATCAACAGGATCTGCCCATCCGCGGCCTTGGCCGAGAGGACGGAACGCATCGCCAGGCGCCGCATCTTGCGTGGCAGATCCTGGACATAGGAGCGCGGATGGGGGCCGAACACGACGCCGCCATGCCGCCACTGGGGGGCGCGGGTGGAACCCTGGCGCGCGCGGCCGGTGCCCTTCTGGCGCCACGGCTTCTTGCCGCCACCGCGCACCTCGGCCCGCGTCAGCGTATCATGCGTGCCGAGCCGGGCGTTGGCCTGCTGGCGCAGCACGGCCTGATGGACGACACCGATGTTGGGCTCGATGCCATAAATCGCATCGTTTAGCTCCACCGTGTCGAGGGCCGCGCCCTGTAGATTAAAGATAGTTGCCTGCACTCTTTTTCTCCATTACGATAAAGCAGCGGTCGGATACCGGGATAAACACTTTGTCGGCTCCGACGTGCCGGCCGTGACCCTGTGGGACCGCGTGGCCTCGCAGGGGTGGACCTGCTTGGCGGTCTACTTCGTCCCCTTGATGGCCTTACGAACCGTGACCAGGCTCCCTGCGGGCCCCGGAACGGCGCCGCGCAGGACCAGCAGGTTGCGCTCGGTATCGATCTGCAGAACGCGCAGGTTCTGCACGGTCACGCGCTCATTACCCATGCGCCCGGCCATGCGCATCCCCTTGTATACCCGACCCGGTGTGGTGCCCGCGCCGATGGAGCCGGCACGCCGGTGGCGGTCGGACTGGCCGTGCGTCTTGGGGCCGCCACTAAAGTGGTGGCGCTTGACCACCCCGGCAAAGCCCTTACCCTTAGACGTGCCGATCACATCGACCAGGTCGCCGATGGCGAACATGGTGACATCGACGCGATCGCCCACATTGTGGCTGGCCGCATCGTCGCCGCCGACTTCGACTTCGCGCAGGTGGCGCAACAGCGGCAGCTTGTTCTTGCGCAGGTGGCCCTTCTGCGGGTCGGTGAGCTTGCGCTCCTGGCGGCCGGTCAGCTCCTCGAAGCCGATCTGCACGGCCTGGTAGCCGTCTTTCTCAGGGGTTTTCACCTGAGTGACGGTGCAGGGACCGGCCTGCACAACGGTCACGCCCGCGGCGGTCCCGGTGGTTTCGAAAATTTGGGTCATGCCGACTTTGCGGCCCAGAATACCCTTAATCATGGTGCTCAAAACCCTCTGTTCAGCTATCGTCTGAACGTCTACTGGCGGGCCGAGAGGCCCCGGCAAAAAGCCGGGCTAGCGGCCACAGGTACCGGCTCTGCCTTACAGCTTGATCTCGATATCGACGCCGGCCGGCAGGTTGAGCCTCATCAGCGCGCTGATCGTCTTCTGGTTCGGATCCAGAACGTCGATCAACCGCTTATGAGTGCGGATCTCGAACTGCTCTTGCGAATCTTTGTCGATGAAGGGGCCACGGATCACGCTGTGCTTTTCGATTTTCGTCGGCAACGGAACCGGGCCGGCCACTAAGGCCCCCGTCCGCTCAGCCGTCTCGACGATCTGCTGCGCGGACTGGTCCAGAATTTTATGATCGTACGCCTTCAAGCGGATACGGATCTTTTGCTTCGCCACGCTCCTAATTCTCCCTTTCGCCGATTACCGGCGAGCGGGCGGCGCTACCCCCGCAGGGGTAGCCCCGGCCCGTCCAGCCGCCTGGCTGTGTCACTCAATAATCTTGGTGCAGACGCCGGCACCCACCGTGCGCCCGCCTTCCCGGATCGCGAACCGCAACCCTTCCTCAATCGCCACCGGCACGATCAACTCCACCGTCATCTGCGTGTTGTCCCCCGGCATCACCATCTCCACCCCTTCTTGCAGCGTGATGTTCCCCGTCACGTCCGTCGTCCGAATGTAGAACTGCGGCCGGTACCCCGAGAAGAACGGCGTGTGCCGCCCCCCCTCTTCCTTGCTCAGCACATACACTTCC
>JAICKM010000861.1 GCA_025927935.1 Chloroflexia bacterium
CGTTCATGTGGTTGCCCTCCTGCGCCGTATTATAGCGTGTTTTGGCGAGGGGCGCGGGCTTGGCGTGGCGGACCAACCTAACCCCCCGGCCCCCGTCCCGCGGCGGGAAGGGGGAGACGCTCCCACCGCGTTGTCATGCTGAACGGAGTGAAGCATCTCGTCTCGTAGCCACCCGCGACGAGACTCTTCGCTGCGCTCAGAGTGACACGGCACGGGGTGCGACGAGACTCTGCGCGCAGAGTGACACGGCCCTCGATCTGACCACTGACCACTGACCACTCGTCTTCCTCAGCACTCAGCACTCAGCACTCGGCCATGGCCCGCCGCCGCCAGGGCGACGGCAGCGGGCGGGGGCCGGGAACCACGAGGGAGTCGGAGGCAGTGGGGGCGCCAGCGGGCGGCGGGTGGTGATCCGGGCCGGGTGGGAAGCCGGCCCCTGCCCCGTTGGCGGTTGGTGCGATGCGGTGGGAAGATAAAAAGCGGCGGCCTACCCCGGTGACGAGTTCCACGCCTGCCACCGAAGCACGCCGCTTAAGCTTTATGATAGCCGGGATGGGAGCGGGGGGCATCACGCGAAAGTGCTATTTGCCAGGGGTAATTTGCGCGGGTGGGCGGGGTAGAGCAGGCGCCCAACCTCTCCCCCGGCCCCTCCCCGCCGCGGGGAGGGGAGTCGCATTTCCCTGACATCGGTGCATTCATGCACCGCGAAGTGTGGGGTGTCCCGGTGGGACACTGGGGAGAATGAAAGTCGGGATCATGTGTATCTCGATTGATACCCTTCCTTCCGACTTTCAGGGAAGGAACGAAGGATGCGAAGAACGGGACTAATATAAAGAATCTTCGCGCCTTCGCCGTGCACCATCGTCGCTGCTGCACAGACGTCGGGTTTCCCCCTTCCCGCGCCGGGAAGGGGGGCAGGGGGGTTAGGCCCGCCGCCTCACAGCAAACCCAGTTGCTGGGCGCGGGCGACGGCCTGGGTGCGGCTGGTCACGTCGAGTTTGCTGTAGATGTGGCTGACGTGTTTTTTCACCGTTTCGACGGCTATGGTGAGTTCGGCGGCGATCTGGTCGTTGGACGCGCCCTGGCCGAGCAGGCGGAGCACGCCGGCTTCGCGCGGACTGAGGGGCGTGGTGTAGGCAATAGGCACGCCTGCCGGGGCGGCATCGGCGGCAAAGGCGGCGCGCAGGGTGCGGACGTAGGCGGTCGGGGACCGGCGCGCGGCGAGGTCGTCGAGCAAGGCGGCCAGCGGGGCGCCCTCGTCCACGAAGAGGCGGATATAGCCCTCCGGTTCGGCCAGGGCCAGGGCGCGTTCGAGCAGGGGCAGGGCCAGATCGGTGGCGCCGCGCGCCTGGTGGGCCAGAGCGAGCAGCATGGAGATGGCGATAACCTCGCGGGTGCGGCCCGCGGCTTCGGCGGCGTCGATCAGGCGGGGCAGCACCCGCGGGGCTGCGCCGGGCAGGCGCTGGGCCAGGCGCACGCGGACCAGGGTGAGGTACTCGAACTGGCGCTCGTAGGGCGGCGGAGCATCGAGCGGCAGATCGCAGGTGGCGGCCCAGCGCCCGGCCTCGGCCAGGCGGGCCTGGCGCAGCCAGATGCGGGCGGCTTCGGTCGCCAGTAGACGCACAAACGGGTCGCGGCCCACCTGGCGGGCGCCGTCGTGCGCCTGCTCCAGCGCCTGGGTAGCCGCGGCGAAATCGCCCCGCGCCGCCAGGATGCGGGCAATCAGCAGGTGGCCTTCGGGCAGCGAGAGCGCCTCGCCGATCTGGGCACAGATGGCGGTGCCCTGGCGGGCGTGCTCCTCGGCGGCGTCGAGGTCGTTCCACTCGCGCAAGATCTGGGAGAGGTGCCAGTGGGCGCCCATGCGGGCGCGGAGATGGGTGCGCCCGGCCAGGCGGATAGCCTGGCGATAGGCAGCGGCGCCCTCGCGCAGCCGCCCGGCGGCAACCGCGAGATGGCCCTCGGCGATCTCGGTTCCGAGGAGGATCCCCGCAGCGGCAGGCGGCACTGCGGTGCTGGTCACGATGCGGCCGAGCGCGCGCTGCCCAGCCAGGGCGGCGGCGGCGCCCGCCAGGTCGCCGGTGCCACGGCAGGCATGAAACACGTAGGAATAGGCGATGTCGCGCTGGAACAGGTCGGTGGCGGGCAGGCGGGCCAGCGCTTCGCGGGCGCAGGCCAGGGCGCGGGCGGTGTCGCCCTCGAAACTCGCCACGGCGCTGCGCAGGATCAGCACCTCGCCCAGGTGGGCGTCGTCGCCTGCCGTGCGCCAGGCGTGCTCGGCGACGGCCAGGGGGCGCTCGCAGGCGCTGATGTGCTGATGAAACAGCAAGGCCCAGGCGTAGCGCAGGCAGAGGCCGGGGCGGGCGGCCAGGATGGCATCGGGCACGGCGGATAACCAGCGGCGCAACGTCGCCTGCTCGCCGCGGGCGGCCAGATCGCGGTCCAGGGGTTCGATCAGGTCGAGCACACGCGCCCAGTCCTCGGCGGCCAGAGCGTGCTCGATGGCCTCGTTGATCTGGCCCTGCTGCTCGTGCCAGGCGCCGGCGCGGGCGTGTAAGGCGGGGATGCTGTCGGGCGCAGCCTGGCGCAAGCGGCCCCGCAGGACTTCGGCGAAGAGGTGATGATAGCGGTACCAGCCGCGGGTGTTGTCCAGCGGGATCAGGAAGAGGTTGGCGGCCTCCAGTCGCTCCAGCATGGCCTGGCCGCCGGGTTGGCCGGTCACGGCATCGCACAACGGTCCGCTCAGGCGGGGCAGGACGGCGGTTTGCAGCAGGAACTCCTGCACGGCGGGCGGCTGGTGGGCCAGCACCTCGGCCACCAGGTAGTC
>JAICKM010000348.1 GCA_025927935.1 Chloroflexia bacterium
CAATGCGCTGGGCCAGCGGGGTCAACTGCGGCACGATGTTCTTCTTGCGCGAGAGAATGCCGGGCAACTCGACCGCGCACCCATCGACCAGCGGCGCGTCGAACGTGGCGGCCAGCGCTTCGGGGTGGCCCACGACCAGCAGGGTGGTGCGCTCGTGCAGGATGTCGATCACGGCCAAGATCACGCTGGTGTAGCCGCGCTCCTGCTGCTTGCGCAGGGCGGCGAGCACTTCGTCGCGGCGGGCCAGCACCTCGTCGCCGTTGGTCGTCTCGATGGTGCCGATGCCGAACCGGCGGCCCTCGGCGGTGAACTCCTTGAAGTCGGCCAGCAGCAGCTGCTCGGCGGAGCGGTCGGAGACATCGGAGGCGATGTTCAGGATGCGCGTGCCCAATTCCTGCATGTCCACCCCGGCCAGCTCGGTCAGGATGGCGGCCACCCGGCGGTCTTCGGGCGTGGTGGTCGGGCCGCGGAACAGCAGGGTATCGGCCAGGATGCCGCTGAGCAACGCGCCCGCGATGGGCGGCGGGATGGGCACATTGCCCTCCACGAACAGCTTGGCGACAATGGTGCTGGTCGCGCCTACCGGCTCCATGCGGATGAAGGGCGGCGTGCGCGTCTGGAAGTCGGCCACGCGGTGATGATCGATCAGGCCCATGACCTCGGCTTCCTCGATCCCGGCCACGGCCTGGCCGCGCTCGTTGTGGTCCACCAGCACGACGCGGCGGCGCACGGTGCGCAGCAGGTTGCTGCGGCTGATCAGGCCGACCACCTTCTGATCCTCGTCCACAACCACCAGCGCGCGGGTGGTGCCGGAGCGCAAGATCTCTTGCACCTCTTCGACCAGGTCGTCCGGTTCGCAGGTGACGACCGTCGTACGCATGATGTGGCGGATGGCCGGACTCAGCATGAGCAGGCGCACGGTGGTATAGGTGTGGTGGCGCACGGCGATCACCGTGACGTGGCGTTCGCGGGCCAGATCGAGGATCTCCGGCGAGACCGGGTGGTCGCCGGTAATGACCAGGGCGCCCACGCCGAACTCGATGGCGGCCCGCTGGGCGTCTTCGCGGTCGCCCATGACCAGCAGGATGTCGGGGGCGAGGCGCTTCAGCATGGAGTCGATCTCCATGGCCGCGACCATGATGCGGTCGCGCAGCGGGCGATCCGGCACGGCGACGAGCACCCGGCCGTTCAACGCGCGCAGCACATTGTGCAGGTCGAGCGGCACATGGTCGAGTTGATCCAGTTCGAGGCCGCTGATGAAGCTGCGGGCAAAGTCTTCGATGCCGGTCACGCCGGTCAGGTGCCCCGTGTCGTCGACTACCGGCACCGCGCGAATGCTCTGGCGTTGCAGGATCTGGCCCACTTCATAGAGCGAGGTGTCCTGGTGCACGGTGACGGCGGGGCTGGTCATGACATCGGCCACGCGGGGCCGCACGTCGGTGACGAGGAGCGGCATGGGCAGGCCAAAGCGGTCCAGGATGTAGGCGGTTTCACGGCGGACCGGCCCCTGGCGAGCGGCGACCGCTTCGGGGTGGCCCTGCGCGCGCAGCAGGGCGGCATAGCCGATGGCCGCGCAAATGGCATCGGAATCGGGGTTTTTGTGGCCCAGGACATAAATCGTGTTAGGCACGTTGCTCCTCAATCAGGGCGTCGCGCCGGACTTACGGTCAGCGCCGCCAGGCGGAATCCGTCTGCATGCCCACCCTGAAATCGCTGCCGGGATAATGTCTGTCCCTATCTTAGCGAAAGGCATGGGCTTTCGTCAAGACGCGGGCCGGAGAGCCAGGCCGGCGCGGGCGAGTTTGACAAGGGCGGTTGGCTTTTGCTAGACTGGCAGCGGCGCTCGCGCGCTGCCGGCTTGCCGCCTTGCTCGCCATTCGGAGGTCGCTGTGGATCCTTTGAAAACCCGTCCCGGTTTCTTACGCCCGCGCCTGACACCCGGCCTGATCGCAACGGTGCAGCAGGTGGGTTCGGCTCAGTGGGCCGAGGGCGATTATGTGATCTACCAGCGCAGCCACGACAAACGGGCCGCGCTGGAGCGGGTGCCGCTCGACGTGGGGCCGGTCTTGCGCCTGACCAGCGATCCGTCCCCGGCGGGCGCCGCCGCCTATACCGGCGCGCTGTTCGACGTGTCCGAGGACCACGTGGTCTACACGGCCGCCGACGGAGGGCCGGCGCTGATGCCGCTGGCCGGGGGGCCGGGGCGCCGGCTGGCGACGATTGCCGGCACGCGGGTGCTGGCGCCCACCTTTGCCCCCAGCGGCGCCTGCCTCGCCTTCGTAACCGACAACGGCCAGACAGCGGATGTCGGGCTGATCGACGTGCGCGAAGACGCCTGGCCGCGCATCATCCCCGCCGATGCCGACTTTGTCATCGATCCCACCTGGCACCCCGACGAGACACGCCTGGCCTGGGTCGAGTGGGACGTGCCGAATATGGGCTGGGACGAGAGTCGCATCGTGGTTTGCGATGTCGCCACGGGCGTCCGGCGGGTGGTCTTCGCCGGGGCGGGCGTCAGCTACAGCCAGCCGCGCTGGTCGCCCGACGGCCGCCACCTGGCCTTCCTCTGCGACAAGACCGGCTATCTTAACCTCTGGCTGGCGGATGGCGACGGCAGCAACCCGCGTCCGCTCATCGAAGAAGCCGTCGAGCACGGCACGCCGCCCTGGGTGTCCGGGGCGCGCACCTATGATTGGACGCCGGACAGCACCAGCATCGTGCTGGGGCGCAATCTGGCGGGCAGTTGGGGCATCCGCGTGGTCGAGGTGGCGAGCGGGGCGGGACGCGATTTGCCGGTTGCGCCGGGGGTCTACACCGGGCTGCGCTGCTCGCCCGACGGCGGCTACCTGCTGGCCGGGTTCAGCGGGCCGACCACGGCGCCGCAGGTAGTGACGTACAATTTGCAGACGGGCGCCCGGCGGGTGCTGGCGACCGGGGCGGCAGGCGGCGCCGAGGATGGCACGGTCGCGCCGCAGGCGATCACCTGGCAGGCCCCCGACGGCCTGACCGTGCCGGGATTGCTGTACCGGCCCGCGCTACGCGTGCAGGAGCGCGCGCCGTTGCTCGTCTGGGTCCACGGCGGGCCGACCGGGCAGTCCAACACTACGTTCCAGCCGATGCTCCAGTATTTTGTGCAGCGCGGGTGGGCGGTGCTGATGCCCAATCACCGCGGCAGCGCGGGCTATGGCCGCGCCTTCACGGTGGCCGAACGGGGCGAGTGGGGCGGCGCGGACATGGCCGACATCCTGGCCGGGGTGGACGCGGTGATCGCGCGGGGCGGGATCGATGCCGGGCGTGTGGTGCCTATGGGCGGCAGCGCGGGCGGCTATGCCGTGCTGCAATTGCTCATCCTCTACCCCGACCGCTTCAAGGCCGGCGTCGATCTGTTCGGCGTCTCGGATCATCTGGAACTGGCGCGCACGACGCACCGGCTGGAAGCCCGCTATCTCGATCAGTTGCTTGGTCCCTTGCCCGAAAGCGCCGCGCTCTACCAGGACCGCTCACCGATCTTCCACCTGGACCGCATCAAGGCGCCGCTGCTGATCTTGCAGGGCGCCGACGACCCTGTCGTGCGCGTGGCCCAGGCACAGACCATCTACGATGCGTTGCGGGCGCGCGGGCAGGCCGTGGAGTTGCAGATCTACCCCGGCGAGGGCCACGGCTGGCAACAGGCGGCCACGGTGCGCGATTCGATCACCCGCATCGACGACTTTCTGCGCAACTACGCGCTGCTCCGTTGATGGCGATGCAAGAGTCTCCTATCGCCCTGGTCGTCCACGGCGGCGCGGGCAACATCCCCGACGACGAGGTGGCCGCCTATCGCGCGGGCGCGCAGGCGGCGGCGCTCGCCGGTTGGGCCGTGTTGCGCGGCGGCGGCAGCGCCCTGGACGCAGTGGAGGCGGCCATCCGGCTGATGGAGGACGACCCCACCTTCGACGCCGGGCGCGGCAGCTTTCTCAACCGCGACGGCGTGGTGGAACTCGACGCGGGGATCATGCACGGGCCAACGCTCGATCTGGGCATGGTGGCGGGCGTGCGCGGCGTGCCGAACCCGATCACGCTGGCCCGGCGGGTGATGGAGAGCGGGCGCTTTGTCATGCTGGTCGGCGAGGGCGCGACGGAGTACGCGCGGGCCAGTGGCCTGCCCCTGGCCGCCGATGCCGACCTGATCGTGCCGCGCGAACAGGCCCGCTGGGAGACGTTGCGCCGCGACCCCACCTTTGACGTGACGACCACCTTCACCGCGCCCAAGTTTGGCGATACGGTCGGCGCGGTGGCCCTCGACCGGGCGGGTCAGGTGGCGGCGGGCACCTCCACCGGGGGCAGCCAGTTCAAGCACCCCGGTCGCGTGGGCGACTCACCCATCGTCGGGGCGGGCTTCTATGCCGATGGGGGCGGGGGCGCCTCCAGCACCGGCCACGGCGAACTCATCCTCAAGGTGGGCCTGGCCCGCCGGGCCGTGGAAGCCCTGGCCCCGCCCGCCGGCCTCGATCCGCCCGCGGCGGCCGCTGCGGCTCTGGCCCGGCTCGCGGCGCTGCCCGGCTACGGCGGCATCATCGTGCTCGATACCCAGGGCCGCCCCGGCTTTGCCTTCAACACGCCGCGCATGGCCCACGCCGCCATGACCCCCGACGGTTCCCTCTTCCTGGACATGTAGCCCGCCGGCGCGGTGTATCCCTGGCGGCCTCTCACCAAACGTCCACCATTATTTGCCAAACTGCAACTTGTATAGTACCGGGATATCCAGACTCGCAGGCTATACTGATAATGCGGGCGGCCTGCGCCGCCCGCATCAAGCTTGCGAGATTGCGCAGCCCGATCCTGCGGGTAGCGTCTGTGATCATAGCAGATGATCACGCTTGATTTGTCATGCGGAACACAGTGAAGCATCCCGGCTCTGCCCGACGCAGCGCGACTCCGCGCGGAGCGAAGCGTGACAACTCAATATAGTTTGCGGAAAGAGGTATCTGTCATGCAATCGAAGATTCTGGTTCCCCTGGATGGCTCGCCGCTGGCCGAGACCGTGCTGCCTCGCGCGGCGGCCTGGGCGCGCGCCACGTCCGGCGTCGTCTTGCTGACGCGGGTGAGCGCCCCGGCCATGGTTGCGCCGCCGACCGCCTGGACGATCCCGACGCCGCTGGTCGGGTATGAGGACACGCTCCACGATATGGATCTGGCCCGCGATTATCTGACCGACGTGGCCCTGCGCCTGAAGACGGCTGGGGTGGAAGTAGAGACGACCGGGCTGGACGGCGATCCGGCGGCGGCGATTGTCGCCTATGCCGAGGACCACCCGGAGGTGACGCTGATTGCCATGGCGACCCATGGGCGCAGCGGGCTGAGCCGCTGGGTGCTGGGCAGCGTGGCCGAGAAGGTGCTGCACGCCGCCCCGGTGCCGCTGCTGCTGGTCCGCCCGGATAGCACGGCGGAACCCGCGGCCCCGCAGACCGGCATTGGGACGATCCTCGTGCCGCTGGATGGCTCGATCTTCGCCGAGCAGGCGCTGGAATCGGCCTATGGGGTCGCCCATGCGACTGGCGCCGCGCTGCTGTTGGTCAGCGCGTTGCCGGTGCCCGACGATATGGCCGCCACGGACGCCGGCCTGACGCCCGCCCCGGTGCCGGCGCAGTACCAGGCCGAGGTCGCCCAGTTGACCGCCTACCTGGAGGGGCAGGCGCAACGGCTGCGCCTGGCCGGCATAGTAGTCGAGACGCAAATCGTCAGTGGGCGCCCGGCGGACGCAATTCTGCGCGCCGGTGCGGAGGCGCATGCCGATCTCATTGTGATGGCGACGCACGGGCGGAGCGGGCTGCAACGGCTCTGGCTGGGCAGCGTGGCGATGAAGGTGGTGCAGGGTGCCATCCTGCCGGTCCTACTGGTGCGGGCGCGGGAAGCCGCGGTGCCCGCGCCGGCCCACGCCTGATCGCCGGAAGGTGGTTGCGCGCCCCTGCGGCTTTCGCGCTGCGCGGCGCGCTGCTGGGTGGTGAGTAGACCCTGCGGGCACGGTCCCGCGCAGGGAGAAGGAGGTCCAATCCCTATGCAAGCCGAGATTCTAGTGCCCCTCGACGGCTCGCTGGTGGCGGAGACGGTGCTGCCGCCGGCCCTCGCCCTGGCCCGCGCTCTGGCTGGGTCGCTGACCCTGCTGCGGGTCACGCCGCCGACGCTGGGCGCCGAGCCGCTGGCTGAGGCGATTCAGACGCCGGTAATCACCTACCGCCCCCGCGCCGAGGATCGCGATCAGGCGGACGCCTATCTGGCCGGGGTGGCCCAGCGGTTCGAAGTGACCGGCGTGCCGTTGCGCATCGTCGTGCTGCGCGGCGATCCCGCGACGGCGATTGTACAATACGCGCAGGAAGCGCCCGATGTCCGCTTGATCGCCATGGCGACGCACGGGCGTAGCGGCATGAGTCGCTGGGTGTTTGGCAGCGTGGCCGAGAAGGTGCTGCGGGCGACGCCCACGCCGCTGCTGCTGGTGCGCCCTGACGACGACGGCTTGGCGCCGCCCCCCGCCCATGCCCTGCCGTACCGCACCATCGTCGTGCCGCTCGACGGCTCCGCGGTGGCCGAGCAAGCGCTGGACCAGGCGTATGAGGTAGCGACCGCCACGGGCGCAAGTCTGTTGCTGGTGGCGGTGGCGCCCGAACCCGGCGAGTTCCTGGCCGCCGAAGTCGGCGATATACCGGTCTGGATGCTGGAGGACCGCATGGCCGAGACCGAGCGCCTGCACGCCTATCTCCAGCGGCAAGCCGCGCGGCTCCTCAACGCCGGGCTGACGGTCGAGATCCAGGTCGTGGCCGGGAGTCCCGCCACGGCGATCCTGAACAGTGCCGCGGAAACCGGCGCGGATCTGATCGTGATGGCGACGCATGGCCGGAGCGGTTTACCGCGGCTCTGGATGGGCAGTGTGGCACTGCAGGTGGTGCAAAGCGCGCGGACACCGGTGCTGCTGGTGCGGGCGCAGCAAGCGCGCAAGCCACGGGCGGCGGAAAGCGATCCCCGTGTGGCGGTGGCTCACCGGGTGGAGAAGGAATTTGTGGCCGGCGGGCATAGTTAAACGGACCGGCCAGGCAGCGGCGCCGGGCGGAGGTGATGTTCCGACCACCTCCGCCCGGCGCCGTTGTGCTGTCCGCTGCTTTAGAAGAGGCCGGGGATCTTCATCCCGCCGGTCACGGCGCTCATGCGCTCCTGGGCCAGCGCCGACGCCTTTTCCAGCGCCTGGTTGAAGGCGGTGACCATCGTGTCTTCGAGCATCTCGACATCCGACGGGTCGACCGCTTCCGGGTCGATCTTCACCGAGCGCACCTCGTGG
>JAICKM010000480.1 GCA_025927935.1 Chloroflexia bacterium
AATAGCGCCGGAGAGCAGTTGGTGGGAGACAACGGATGAAACTAGTACTGGGCATTGTTCAGAAAGCAGATACCGACGCCGTGCTGGACGCGCTGACCGAGGGGGGCTACCGGGCGACGCGCCTCGCCAGCACCGGCGGCTTCCGCCGCGAAGGCAATACAACCTTGATCATGGGCGTGGACGATCACCAGGTCGATCCGCTCATCCGGCTCCTGCGCGACACCGTGGCGCGGCGCGCCGAGCGCCCGCCCACCAATCCCGACGGCGCGACCGGCCGGGGCGCCGTGTTCGTGCTGCCGCTAACGGACTCCTTCCACTTATGAGCAAGCGATCCTCTGCGGGGAGCCACGCCCCGGCGCCCGGTAGCAACGTGGACCTGGAACTGGCGGATATGGCCTACGGCGGCGACGCGGTGGGCCGCAGCGACGGCGCCGTGGTCTTCGCCTGGGGCGGTATCAGCGGGGAAAAAGTCACCGCCCGCGTGGATCGCGTCAAGCGCGACATCGCCTGGGCCACCGTCACCCACGTCGAGACGCCCTCCCCGCATCGCGTGGCCCCGCCCTGCCCCTACTTCGGTCCCTGCGGCGGCTGCCAGTGGCAGCACATCGACTACGCCGGGCAGTTGGATTTCAAGACGGCGATCTTGCGCGACCAGTTGCGCCGCTTCGGCGGCCTGGACCCGGCCCACCTGGACGGCGTCCTGCAACCGGCGCTGGGCATGAGCGAACCCTGGCACTATCGCAACGTGGCCCACTTCCAGATCGATGCGGCCACCCGCCGCCTGGGCTACTTCCGTCGCAACAGCCATGAAGTCGTGCCCATTGCCGTCTGCCCGATCAGCGATCCGGGCATCAACCAGTTGTTGAGCAGCGTGCAGACGCTCTTTGACACCCACGCGCAAGCCCCCGGCGACCTGCCGCCCAACGTCAGCGCCGTGGATCTGGAGGCGGTGCGCCGGGGGCAAATGCCGGTGGCCGTGCGCGAACGCAAAGTGACCGGTATGCCCGTCTGGCAGGTGACCATCCGCACCGGGGCGCCGCCCACCGAGCCGGTCGAGCCGGATGCGGCCTGGGCCGGACGCGAGATGATAGTGATCCTGCACACGCTGAGCGGCGATGCTCCTCCGGCACGCCGTGGCCGCGGGCGCGGTGCGCCGGAAGAAGAAGCAGCACGCACCCCCGTCTTGCTGGCCCGCAAAGCCGTGCGCCAATGGGTGGCCGGGCTGGGCGGGCGCGTGAGCGTGGTCGAATTGCGCCAGGACGGGGCGCTGGAGCTAGTCGCCGAAACTCTGGAGGCCGCCGCCCTCAGCGGCGATGAGATGGCGGAACAAACGGTGCCGGGCCGCGTTAGCGGCAGCCGGCGCAGCGCCCGCGAGGCCGCAGCCTCGGACAGACCGGAGGCCCCGCCCGGTGTGGTCCGCCAGCGCCTGGGGGAGGGGCGCTACTGGGTCGCGCCGCACGCCTTCTTCCAGGTCAACAACATCCAGGCCGAGAAGATCCTGGACCTGATCCGCGCCGCGCTGCCCGAGCCGGCGGCCCTGCTCGTCGACGCCTACAGCGGCGTGGGCGCGTTTGCGCTGGCCCTGTTGGCGGGCGGCCACGCGCGCCGGGTGGTGGCGATTGAGAGCGACTGGGCAGCCGTCGAGAGCGCCCGCTGGACGGCTGCGCTGCGAGAGATTCCCGCGGAGCAACTGCAACTGGAGCCGGGCCGGGTGGAAGAGGTGCTGCCCGCGCTCGACATGACCCCGGATGTCGTGCTGCTGGACCCGCCCCGGACCGGCTGCGCCCCCGCTTTGCTCCAGTACCTGCTGGCCCACCCGCCCGCGCGCCTGATCTATGTCTCGTGTGATCCCAGCACCCTCGCCCGCGATGTACGTATCCTCGCCGCGGGCTATACCCTCCAGCACATACAAGCAGTGGATATGTTCCCCCAGACCTATCACATCGAAAGTGTGGCCGTATTGGACCGCATCGCAGCACCCGCCCCGGTGGAGGATAGTACTATTGGCGTTGGCGAGTAGTACCAATTGGCTGTAATATTTACCCCAAATCCGTTTCTTAACGATTGTTATCTCCCAGGCGCTGTGCTATACTACCGCCGCAGCCCGTAAGGTCGCCGGTAATCTATGGCGGCGCCACGGGGCACCGCCGTGTGCCGGACGGTGATGCACATCTCATCTTCAGTAGCATAGGAGACGATACAATGCAATTGCCCTCGAGGGGTGTGACCCAGATGGTCTCGGGCCGCACGCTCCTCTCCGTCCTGCTGATCGTGGCTGCCGGGCTGTTGTTCTGGTCCGCCTTTCCCGGTGTCCAAGCCGGTCCATCCGCACCCCCTGCGGCGCCGGCCTGGCCCGATCCCAATACCGGGTTCTGGACCGAACTCGTGGTAGTCACTATTATCACCGCGATCACCGGGATCGTGCTCCACTTCCGCCGCAAGCCCGAAGCCTGATCCGATCCCCCAGACAAGCGCATATAAAAAGAGAGGCCGTAGCGATGGCTGCGGCCTCTCTTTTTGTGCCTGGCTAGCGGCTACTTCGTCGCCGTGGCGCCGGGGCTGCCCGGCGCTGCCGTCGCCGTGGCACCCGTGGTGTCGGCGGCGGGCGACGCGGTCGCCGCCGACGCACCGGTCGCCGCTGTGGCCGTGGTACCGGCAGCGGCCGGCGTTTCCGCTGTCCCCGCCGTGCCGGTAAGCGGCACGGTGCCCGTGACCGGGGCCGTGACCGCGGCGGGCGGCTCGGTCGGCAGCGGGGCCTGCGTCGGGAACGGCGTGGCCGTCGCCGGGATATCCATCTTGATCGTGGACTTGGCCTTCTCGTCATTCAGCCACTTGTCGTAGGCGTCGCTCTTGGCCTTGGTCAGCTCATCGCTGGTCAACGGCCGGGGGCCACGCTCGATCAGGCGGATGATGTGCCAGCCGAACTGGCTCTTCACCGGGTCGCTGATCTGGCCGGGCTTGGTCAGGGCGAACGCGGCGTCGGAGAATTCCTGCACCATCGGGCCGCCCTTTGCCGTCGGGGCGAACCAGCCCAGATCGCCACCCTGGTCCTTGTTGCTGGTGTCGGTGGAGTACTTCGCGGCCAGGGCAGCAAAGTCCGCGCCCTTATCGAGCTGGGCCTTGATGTCCTTCGCCAGGGCCTCCTGGTCCGCATTCACCAGGATGTGCTGCACATGCACTTCCTCCTGGGTCGTCGGCACGCCGGCCCCCAGCTTCTCGGTGACTTTCGTTTTCAACGTATCCGGCTTGACCACCAGGTTGAGATAATCATCCTGCGACAGACCGGGGCAACCCAGAGAGCAGTAGCCCGTGGTGGGCGCGGGACCCGCCGAGATGGCCTTGATGAAGTCGCTGAAGTCCACCACCGCGGTCTTCTCCGCGCCGGGCACGGGGATCGGCGTGCTGGTAATCGTCGGCGTCGAGGTCGTCGTCGGGCTGGGACCCGGCGTGGCCGTATGCGTCGCCGTCGGCGTGCCGGGCGTCTCGGTCGGCCCCGGAATCGGGGTCGGCTGCGGCTCAAAGTTCTTCTGCGCCGCGGCGAGCACCTCGGCATCGGTCACGGTCACGCCCAGGTCCGGGCCGGCTTTCTGCTCCAGGAGCAGGTTGTCGGCCAGTTGCTGCAGCGTGGTCGCGTCGACGGTCGGCCAGTTCTCCAGGTTCGTCAGCTCGTTCTGGTACGTGGTGATCTGGCTGGCATACTGCTGAGCCTGGGTCGCGTCCCCCTGCTGCGAGTAGAACTCCAGCACGCGCAGTTGGTTGTAGAGGCTCCAGGCCCGGTACTTGTTGTACATGGCGCGGGTGATTGTCTGGTCGTTGACCTTGCCCACTTCGATATTGGGCCGGATCACATACTGCGAGACCACGGCGGTCAAGAGCACCAGGACAATCAGCACGCCCACCCCGGCCATGGCCAGATAGAACCGCCGTGTTTGCTGCAACTCCCGCTGGTGGCGCGAGAGCTGGCCCCGCGTCATTTGGCGCGGAGCCTGAGCGTCATCTTTCCGTCTCTTGTTAGCCATAGAGGGCAGCGCTTCCTAGCGCGCGTGCGGCCCGACAAAGGGCAGCAGGGCGATATGGCGAGCGCGCTTCAGGGCGACGGTCAGCGCGCGCTGGTGGCGGGCGCAAGTGCCCGTCTTCCGCCGGGGTTCGATCTTCCCGCGTTCCGACAGGTAGCGACGCAGCCGCCCGACATCCTTATAGTCGATGTACGGCAGCTTCTCGGCGCAAAAGCCGCAGACCTTGCGGCGCGGAACAAAGCGATCCTTCGACTTGGGCCGCCGGCCCGCGGGCCGGCCACCGGGGCCACCCGGCCGTCCGCCGCCACCTGGCCGCGGGCCGCCAAAGCCGCCCCCGCCCCCATAGCCGCCCCCGCCGCCATAACCGCCGGGGCGCGGGCCACCGTAACCGCCGGGCCGGGGGCCGCCATAGCCCCCACCGCCACCCGGTTGCTGTTCAGGACGCTGGCCGTCGGGGGCGCCCGCGGGCGCCGGCGCGGCGGGCGCGTCCGGTCGTGTTGTATCCACCAATTAATCCTCCTTCAAGACCGGCGATTAGCGCGCCGGCCTTTCCCTTATAATCACAGGTACAGGCGCCTGGGCCGCCTGGGGACGCGACGTTCCCTAGAAGGGAATCTCGTCGTCCAGGTCGTCCATTCCACCGCCGAAGCTCTGCCCGCCGCCGGAACTCTGGCCGCCCCGTTCGGGCGCGCCGCTCGGCGCCTGGCCGCCGCCCTGGCGGCTGTCGAGCATCATCATTTCATTGGCAACCACTTCGGTCATATAGCGATCCTGGCCGTTGTTGTCCTTCCAGGTGCGAGTCTGTAGACGACCCTCGATATAGACTTTGCTGCCTTTATGTAAATACTGGTTGCAGGTCTCGGCCAGCTTATCCCAGGCAACAACCCGGAACCATTCGGTTTCGTCGCGATTCTCGCCTTCGGGGCTGCGGAAGGTCCGGCCAACCGCCACGCGAAAAGTCGTGATCGCTTTACCGCTCGGCGTGTACTTCATTTCCGGATCGCCACCCAGATTGCCGATGATCATGACCTTATTCAGTCCACGACCCGCCATGTTACAACCTCCTAGTGATCAAGCTATTCACACAAACGCAAGGTTACACACTACACCACACTAGTCGGGACGCGCCGGAACTTAAACGTCCATACGCACCAGCATATGGCGCATCACGTCTTCGTTGATCTTGAGCATGCGCTCGAAATCATCGGTCGTTTCAGGATCCATGCGCATATGATTGACGACATAATAGCCGTCAAAATTACGGTCGATGGGATAGGCCAGCTTGCGCTTGCCCCAGGGCGGGGTTTGGAGCACCTCGTAGACTTCGCCACCGCGCGTCGTCACCATGCCGTTCACCTTGTCGACAGCAGCCGGAAGCTGATCATCGGCGATGGTGGGCTTGAGGATATAAACCAATTCGTATTCACGCAGATCGGGCATCGTACATACCTCCTTTCCTTGGGTTTACTCCACGCTAAACACGGATGGGGTATGCGGCCACCCGGACTACGCGGAGCAGAAAGGTCGCGGGCCGGGATCGCTGAGGCGCGATCAAAAAAGTAGCTCCCCAAAAGGAGCGCAAGGCCCGGAC
>JAICKM010000498.1 GCA_025927935.1 Chloroflexia bacterium
GGCACCAGGAAGCCGGTCAGCAGGTTGAACAGGGTGGTTTTGCCCGCGCCGTTGGGGCCGATCACGCCGTGGATGACCAGCGGCTCCAGGCGCAGGCTATAGTGGTGCAGGGCCAGCACCCCGGCAAAGGCTTTCGCCAGACCCTCGACTTCCAGTAGCGGCGTAGCGGGACCGGTAGCCATGGCCGTCTACAGGAACTCGAACAATTCGGCCCGCTCCCAATCGGCCACCGTGTCGCGGAAGTCGGGCGCGTCGAACGACGGGAGCGCGCCGCGCGCTTTGCCGATCTCGTGCCGCTTGACGGCCACGAACAGCTTGATAAACTCCTCGCCCAGCGCGCTACGCAGCACCTCGTCGGCTTCCAACGCGGCGAGCGCGGCCTCCAGGCTGACCGGCAGATCGGGCACGCCCTCTAAGCCATAAGCGATCCCGTCAATCGGCGCGGGCGGCTCCAACTCCCGCCGGATGCCGTCGATGCCCGCGGCAATCGACCCGGCCAGGACCAGGTAGGGGTTGCTCGCGCCGCAGGGGATGCGGTTCTCCAGATGCGTATTCTCGCCTCGGATGCCCTTCACGCGTACTCCGACCGTGCGGTTCTCCAGCCCCCAGGTCGCGTTCACCGGCGCGAACGAGTAGAGCTTGTAACGTTTGCCGCAGTTCACCGTCGGCGCGTACAGTGCGGTCAGCCCTGCGGCGTGCGCCAACTGCCCGGCGATGAACTGCCCGGCCACCCGCGACAGGCCGTCCGGCGCTTGCGGATCGTCGAAGGCGTTCGCGCCGTCGCTCACGCGGTACAGGCCCTGGTGAAAATGGCAGCCGCTGGCGCTCTGGTCGGCATACGGCTTGGTCATGAACGACGCGACATAGCCGTGTTGCAGCGCGATCTCCTTGACGCCCTGCTTGAACGAGAACGCGGCATCCGCCGCCGCGATGCCCCAAGCGGGCGCGAAGTTGATTTCCTGCTGGCCCGGCCCGTATTCGGCGTTGGCCGTGATCACGTCCACGTCCACGGCGCGCAGGTCGCGGATCACCTGGCGGATAAAGCCGCCGTCGAACTCGTTGCGTAACGTGGCAAAGATCTGGATGCCGGGATACGGCGCGGCCTGGGTGGCGGCGTCCTGCAAATAAAACTCGTACTCGTAGCCCGCGCGCAGGCGGTAGCCCAGCGCGGCCAGCGCCTCCAGTTGCATCCGCGCCACATAGCGCGGCGCGGCAGCGGCGGGCCGCCCATCGTAGAAGCGCGGTTCGCAGATCAGCCGGGCAGTGGAATCCAGCCAGGGCAGCACCCGGTACGTAGCCGGGTCGGGGAAGATGCGGCTGTCGGGGAAGCCCAGTTCCTCCATATAGCCGGTGCCGGGCGCCACCCCGGCCTGGGCGTCGAAACCCAACTGGCCCAGCAAGAAGTTCAGCCCGTCGCGCCCAAAGCGTTCGACATGGGCCAGCGGCACCAGCTTGGAGCGCGCGATGCCGTGCGTATCGCTCTGCTCGAAGCGGACAAACTCCACCTGCTGCTCGGCGGCGGTGCGGACAACTTCAGCCAGATCCATAGCGGCCTCCTGTGGTGCGGCAGAAGGACCTCGGCCTCCCAGGCCGAATAGCCCCGATTGCTGGAAGAATCTCGCGGGAACCGGCGGCGGCTCCTGGACCGTGCCGGCACGCGGGCGCCTGTGCCCTTCGATACTCCGGCAAGTTGAGTAGTGGCGCCAGTATAGCAGAGCCGTCCCCCCCGCGCAACAGCCTACAGCCCGATATCCAGTCACAATCACGGCTGAGGCGCAAAGAACGCAGAGATCATTGAAGCACGGGATATTTGCGGTCTTCTACACGACGGCATCGCCGGCACCAGCATAAAGAGCAACTTAATTTGCTAGGACAAAAAGATTTGCTAGTATGATGGGCCGCCCGCTCAACCACAGGCACGCATCATGCACGGCGCACCGCACCGTAGTTTTGCGATGTAGGGGTCGGTTTCAAACCGGCCCGCCGCCGAATCCCGGTTCCGTTGTAGGGGCCGGTTTCAAACCGGCCCGCGCTGCCGGCCAAGGGCCAGAACCACGCCATGCCGAACACCCATTTTCTAGGCATTGACCTGGGTACCTCATTCCTCAAGCTCCAGGTGATCGACGCGGCGGGCGCCGCCGTCGCGGCAGCGGGCGCGTCTGTGCCGTTGCATGTCCCGCAGCCCGGCTGGGTTGAGCAGGACCCAGCCGAGTGGTGGGCCGCCCTGCGGGCTGCCTGCCGCGATCTGTTCGCGCCCGGCGGGGTGGATCCGGCGAGCATCGCCGCCGTGGGCCTCTCCGGGCAGATGCACGGCGCGGTCTTCCTCGACAGCGAGGGTGCGGTCCTGCGCCCCTGCCTGATCTGGGCCGACGCCCGCACGACCGCCCAGGTGGCCCAGATCGCGGAGCGGGTCCCGCGCGCCACGCTGATCGGTATCACCGGCAACGCGCCCAATACCAGCTTCACGGCGGCCAAGGTGCTGTGGGTGCAGCAGCACGAGCCGGAGATCTACGCCCGCACCCGCCACATCCTCTTGCCCAAAGACTACCTGCGCCTGCGCCTGACCGGCACCTACGCCACCGATGTATCCGACGCCTCGGCCACGCTGTTGTTCGACCTGGCCCGGCGCGACTGGTCGCCTGCCTTGCTGGATGCGTTCAGCATCCACCCTGCCCTGCTGCCGCCGGTCCACGAGTCCACCGCGCCCACCGGCACGATCACGCCGGAGGCGGCAGCCGCGACCGGCCTGCGCGCCGGGACGCCCGTCGTGGCGGGCGGCGGCGACGCCGAGTGCAGCGCGTTCGGCCTGGGCCTGGCTGGCGCTGCCGGCAGCGCGGGCGCCGTCCTGACATCTATCGGCACCTCCGGCCAGGTTTTCGCCGTCACCGACCGCCCGGTGATCGACCCGCGGGGCCGCATCCACAGCCTGTGCCACGTGGCGCCGGACCGCTGGCACGTCATGGGCGCCATCCTCGCCGGGGGCCTGGCCCTGCGCTGGCTGCGCGACATTCTCACCCCGCCCGGCGGCCCGCCGCCCGACTATGACGCCTTATCCGCGGAAGCCGCACTCATCGCCGCGGGCGCGAACGGCGTGATCTTCCTGCCCTATCTCCAGGGCGAGCGCACCCCGTACATGGACCCCCAGGCGCGTGGCGTCTTCTTCGGTCTGAGCCGCGACCACACCCGTGCCCACCTGGTGCGCGCGGTCATGGAGGGCGTGGCCTTTGCCCTGCGCGACGGGTTGGAGGTATTCCGGGAGTTGGGCATCGCACCGGCGGAGGTGCGGGTGGCCGGCGGGGGCGCGCGCAGCCCGCTCTGGCGGCAGATCCAGCGCGATGTCTTTGCGCTGCCGGTGCGGACCATCGGCGCCGACCACGGTGGGGCCTACGGCGCAGCGCTGCTGGCCGCCGTGGGCGCCGGGGCATTCGCCGGGGGCGCGGATGCGGCCCGCGCGGTCCCACTGGGCGCGCGCTCCGCCCCCGACCCGGCCCAGGTCGCCGCCTATGACGCGGTCTACCGGCGCTACCGGCGGCTGTACCCCGCGCTCCAGGCCGAGTTCGCCGCCGCCTCCGAGGAATAACAGGGGCGATCTCCGCACCCGCCGCGCAGGGCGGCACAGATCTGGCGGATGCCTCATGGACGGCATAACCATCTAATTCGATCACATCTGCCTATGGAGGGTCCCAGGTTGAAAACGAAAACCTTACACATGATCGGCAATGCCCACCTCGATCCCGTGTGGCTCTGGCAGTGGCAAGAAGGCTTTCAGGAAGCCAAAGCCACCTTTCGCTCGGCGCTGGACCGCCTGCGCGAATTCCCTGATTTCATCTTCACATCCAGTTCCGCCGCCATCTACGAGTGGGTGGAGCACAACGACCCGGAGATGTTTGCCGAAATCCAGGCGCGCGTGGCCGAGGGCCGCTGGCAGATCTGCGGTGGCTGGTGGATCCAGCCCGACTGTAATCTGCCCTCCGGCGAGTCGTTCGTGCGCCAGGGCCTGTACGGCCAGCACTATTTCCAGGAAAAGCTGGGCGTCACGGCGCGCACCGGCTACAACGTGGACAGCTTCGGCCACCATGGCATGCTGCCCCAGATCCTGCGTAAAAGCGGCATGGACGCCTATATCTTCATGCGCCCGTCGCCGCATGAAATGGCGCTGGCCGGGCCGCTCTTCTGGTGGGAGGCCGACGATGGCTCGCGCGTGCTGACTTATCGCATCCCCTACGAATACGCCTCCCCCGGCAAGGACATCGAGACGCATATCCGGCGCTGCGCCCAGGAGATCAAGGCGCCCTTCACCGAGGGCCTGTGCTTCTACGGCGTGGGCAACCACGGCGGCGGCCCGACTAAAGAGAATCTGGAATGCATCAAGCGGTTGAACGCCGGCCCCGACCTGCCCCGGCTGGTGCTGAGCGGCCCCAACGAGTTCTTCGCCGAGGTCCGCGGCGCCGATCTGCCCATCCCGGTCGTGCACACCGACTTGCAGCACCATGCCAGCGGCTGCTACGCGGCGCATTCGGGCGTGAAGCGCTGGAACCGCCGCGCCGAAAACGCGCTGGTGACGGCGGAGAAGTGGGCGAGCCTGGCCCACTGGCTCACCGGCCTGCCCTACCCCGACGACTTCGCCCATGCCTGGAAGCTGGTGTTGTTCAACCAGTTCCACGACATTCTGGCCGGCACCAGCATCGAGGCGGCCTATGAAGACGCCCGCGACAACTTCGGCGAAGCCGTGTCCATCGCGGCGCGCGCCGCCAACCACGCCACTCAGTCCATCTCCTGGCAGATCGCGATCCCGCCGGAGGACGGCATGAAGCCCATCGTCGTCTTCAACCCGCACGCCTGGGCGAGCAAGGTCAACGTCGAGTTGGAGTGGGGCCGGCTGGCCCAGGGCAGCACCCTGCTTGACGACGAGGATCGCCCGGTGGCGGTGCAGACGGTCCAGTCGGCGGCCACGGCGGGCGGGCGCAGCCGGCTCAGCTTTGTCGCCGATCTGCCGCCGCTTGGCTATCGCGTCTACCGCGTGGTGCTGCGCCCCGCGCCGGAAACCCCGCCTGCCTCTTCAAAGGCACCCGAACCGCCCGCCGGGAGCGCCGCTCTCCAGGCGAGCGATACGGCCATGGAGAACGCGTGGTTCAAGCTGGAGTTCGACCCGGAGACCGGCTATATCCGCAGTCTCACCGACAAGCAGCGCGGCCTCGAACTGTTCCGCGCCCCCGGCGCGCGCCCCGTGGTCATGAACGACCCCAGCGACACCTGGAGCCACAACGTCCTGCGCTTCGACAGCGTGGCCGGGGAGTTCAAGGCCACCACGGTCAAGCTCGTCGCCAACGGGCCAGTCAAGGCGATTATCCGCGTGCTCAGCAGCTACGGCTCGTCGCAACTGATCCAGGACTTCGCCATGTACCGCGACCTGCCGCAGATCGA
>JAICKM010000617.1 GCA_025927935.1 Chloroflexia bacterium
ACTGCGAGCACCTTGTGGAAGCCTGTGCCGAAGTTACGGAGCACTTGTTGCAGCACTGCTGGCGCCTGCACGTGCTTGCTACCAGTCGTGAGGAGTTGCGTATCGCCGGCGAGACAGTCTATCAACTGCTGCCGTTGCGGCTACCGGACCCGCTGGAGCACAATCCGGAACAACTGCTCAGCTCTGCTGCGGCGCGATTGTTCGTGGAGCGCATCGGCGGCCGGCCTGTGCAACAAACGTATGTGCAAGACGCCGCCACGATTGCCGGCATCTGTCGCCAGTTGGACGGCATTCCGCTGGCGATCGAGCTAGCCGCACCGCTCGCGCGGAACATGTCGCTGAGCGAGGTCGCCGCCCAACTGCATAATCAGATGGTGGCCCTGGTTAGCGCGCATCGCAATACCATTCCCCGCCATCAAACGATGCACAGCGCGCTCCTCTGGAGCTATCAATTGCTTACGCCGGCCGAACAGCAACTGCTGAAAAGCGTCGCCGTCTTCGCCGGCGGCTGGACGGTGGAAGCCGCGCAAGCGGTCTGCAGCGAGCAAGCCCAGACTCAGCTCCGCCTCTGCCTGCAACAATTGGTCGCCAAATCGTTGGTGCTGGTCGATACTCTCGCCGGACAGTGGCGCTATCGGCTGTTGGAGCCGGTGCGTCAGTTTGCGCTGGCCCAGTTGATGGCTAGCGACGAGCAGGAGGCGTTGCGGCGCCGCCACGCAGCCTATTTTCTATCGCTGGCCGAAAAGTTGGGACAGGCGCGGGACACGCCGCAAGAGCAAGACTGGCTGGATAGCCTGGAGCCCGAGGTAGCAAATGTGCGCGCCGTGAATAGCTGGGCTATTGAGCGTGGCGAGATCGAGCTCGCCCATCGCTTTAATGGCTTGCTGTTTACATTCTGGATTGCTCGCAGGAGTGTGGCCGAAGCGCGTCACTGGCTGGACACACTTCTGGAGCTAAAGGCGGCAGTACCAACTACGGCGACGCTTAATGCCGAGGCGCTCGCATTGGATACGGCAGGCTATCTAGCGGTTGTACATCATGATTTCGCACACGCGCTGGCAGTGTTCCAGCGCGAATTGGCGATCCACACAGCGCTGGACAACCAACCCGCAATCGCCACTGCCTTGCGCGGCTGTGGCTTTGCGGCCATGTTTGCGGGCGATCTCGGCCGGGCTGGTGCGTATATCGAACAAAGTCTCGTAATATGCCGAGCAGCCCTGGATCGCCGGGGAGAGGCCTGGTCGCTCTATGATCTCGGCCATCTCGCGCTGGTGCGTGGTGAGATCAGCCAGGCGCAGGAACTTCTGGAAGAAGGGTTGTCTCAACTACGTGAGCAGCGAATCGTGCTCGGCACATTTCGGGCGCTGGTTGCCCTTGGTCACACAATGCGACTGCTGGACAATCCAGAGCGAGCACGCGGCTGCTATCGAGAAGCCCTGCAGATCCATCAGCAGATACACTATTATGTGCCGTTTGTCGAGGATTGCCTGGAGGGGTTGGCCGGCATGGCAGCGGAGGAGGGCGATCCCGCGCGGGCGGCCCGGCTGTTTGCGGCGGCCCAGGCGTACCGCACAGCCGCTACCGCACCCCGCTGGTCTCACCTGGGCGGGCAATATGAGCAGGATATGGCCCTGGCGCGCAGCCTGCTTCTTGCCGAGGCGTGGGATGAGGTTTGGGCGGAAGGCAGCAGAATGTCGCTTGAGCAGGCAGTCGCGTACACGCTGGATTCCCTGGAAGAGGCCAGCCACGCGGCGGCCCAATTGACGGCGAGGCCAGCAGAGCAGCAGACGCCGGAGTCCTCAGTTGTCGGACGTGTCAAACAGGCGCGCGAACAGCAAGACGACCTGACCAGGCGCGAAGTAGAAGTGCTGCGGCTGCTGGCGCAATCGTTGAGCGATCGCCAGATCGCCGAGCAACTCGTATTAAGTAATCGCACCGTCCAAGCGCACGTCCGCTCCATCTACTCGAAGCTCGGGATTACCAATCGTAGCGCGGCCACGCGCTATGCTATTGCCAGGGGTTTTGTTCTTTCAGGTTAGATGCGCTGCGATCATCTCCATCCGGTGCTGCGGTTGAGCAGGACGGCGAGCAGGTCGCTAAACGCCCACACCAATAGTCGCAGGGTCTCCGTAACGGCACCTGTATCGAGTTTTCCATTAAGTGCCACCTGATCATCCATGTCGATACTTGCCAACGCTACTTTGTGCACGATCATTTTTGGTCCTTGCGGTCCTCCACATCATACACCTGCCGCTCCCGCGCTACCGATTCCGTCAATTTTCGTCGGCGACTGAAATGCCATGCGGTAAGGTGAGCGGGCGGGTTCTCACCAAGCCAACAAGCTAGCTGTAGCAGGTGCTGACCAGCGAATTGCAGGAACACGTGGCACCACCTCACCCGTGAGTGGAGGCAACCGGTTAAGGCGTCGGATAAGCAGGCGGGCCGTCCAGATTCAAGGAAATCGTTGTACAACGTCTGTAAGTAGTCTCATAAACGTCCCAGCATGTTGAAAAACCCTTGCGACCTACACCGCACTGCCTCGGCAGCCCCACTTGGACCCATCTTCATGCGGTTCACCGGCGTCCAAAGCCCGAAAATGACGAAATTTGGGCTGCGCGGAGTGGTCTCTGACCCGTCGGGAACGGCCCCTTGGGAGTTTTTCAACAAGCTGGTCCCTTTTTGGCACTTCCTCGACCCCGCCTTGCGGCAGGGCCCCAGCTGCATAATCGAGCCTACTGTTTTGTCCCAAAAGCCGTCTCGCAATCAACGTCTCAATTCTTACGTTCTCCGCAGAGTTTTGATACGCTATCGCTAGCGAGACGATGGGGGCGGCACGAGAGGCAAGGCGCACACGATGTTAGTCGGCTATGCACGGGTTTCGACCCACGAACAGACGCTGGCGCTCCAGCAGGACAGCTTAAAGCAGGCCGGGTGCGAGCGCGTTTTCACCGAGACGATTAGTGGGGCCTATACGGCGCGCGGTGCCCGGTTGGACGCCAATCCGGGCGGCCCCACGGCATGAAGAGGCCCCGGCGGCGGAATAGGTGATTCCACCACCGGGGCACCGGCACCGCCGGTTAGCGGCCGGAAGTTAGCGCGGGTTCGCTCCCGGTGGCCTCGCGGATCGCCGGGATATAGAGTTCCGCGCAGTAGTCCTTGAGCATGCGCCGCGTGCTGAAGACCGGCGCCAGGCTGATGATCGCTTCCTTCATCGTCTGCACCCAGCCTTGCGGCACGCCGTTGGCGTCGCGGTCGTAGAACCGCGGGACGACGGATTGCTCCAGGCTCGTGTAGAGCGACTGCGCGTCGTTCCAGTCCTGCTCGTCGGGGTTGCTGTACTCGCGGCCCTCGCCGACGGCCCAGCCGTTCTTGCCGTTAAAGCCCTCGGCCCACCAGCCGTCGAGCACGCTCAGGTTGGGCAGCCCGTTGAGGGCGGCCTTCTCGCCGCTGGTGCCGCTGGCCTCATAGGGCCGGCGGGGGGTGTTCAGCCAGACATCGGAGCCGTGCACCAGGTAGCGGGCCACGTTCATGTCGTACTCTTCGAGGAAGATGATCTTGCCGTTGAAGCCCGGCTCCTTGGACAGCCAGTAGATCTGCTGGATGAACTGCTTGCCGGGGGCGTCGGCGGGGTGGGCCTTGCCCGCGAAGACGATCTGCACCGGGCGGTCCGGGTTATTGAGCAGCGCCTTCAGCCGGTCGCGGTCGGTGAAGATCATCGTGGCCCGCTTGTAGGTGGCGAAGCGGCGCGCGAAGCCGAGCGTCAGCGCGTCGGGGTCGAGGATGGGCCAGACGCCGGGCGACTCGTTCATGCGCATCAGGCGCGCGGCGGTGCGCGTGCGGGCGAACTCCACCAGGTCATGCTTCAGGCGGGTATGGATCGCCCACAACTCGCCGGCGGGCGCATCGCGCAACGGCTCCCAGGTCTTAGGGTCGTCCAGGTGCGCGTACCAATCGGCGCCCAGATACTGGGTGTAGAAGGCGCCGAGTTGGGCGCT
The DNA here is from genome assembly GCA_025927935.1 of Chloroflexia bacterium. Next base: position 3,996 of record JAICKM010000617.1, read on the forward strand.
CAGCCAGGTCGCGGTATGCACGCCGTTGGTGATCGCGCCAATCGGCACGTCCTCGATCTTCTTTTCGGGCCAGAGCCAGTGCCACATATTGCGCGACACCTGGCCGTGCAACTGGCTCACCCCGTTGTGGCGGTGCGAACCGGCCAGGCCCAGCACGGTCATGCTGAAGGTCGGGCCCCAGGAGTTATCCTGCCGGGCCACATCCATGAACTCGTCGCGCGAGATGTTCAACTTCGGCCAGTAGACGTTGAAGTACTTGTCCATCAGGTCATAGGAGAAGGCATCGTTGCCGGCGGGCACCGGCGTGTGCGTGGTGAAGACGCCGCCCTTCGCCACCTGGTTCAAGGCATCGCGGAAGGAG
>JAICKM010000519.1 GCA_025927935.1 Chloroflexia bacterium
GGGCGGATGCGGTAGCAGTGGCGCGCTTCGCCGCGCTGCTCGCCATGCTGGGCCAACGACACCGGTTGATGCTGGCCGACTGGTGGAGCGACACATTGGTCGACTTACGCGATGCGGCTACCATAACAAGCTATCTGCACGGAGGTGCCGATCCGCAGGAAGATAGTGCCACGGATCTCTAAGCTTGACTTTGTACAAAAGCAAAACGCCGTGCGTTGCCGGAAGCCAGGTAACTTGCCGCCAAAAGGCGACGGCTACGCACCGCACAACGCCGTACAGGCACTCTTGTTTTTGTGCTTGGGACTTATTTGATATGCCCTACACTCGACTTTGTACAATCCCTATCCGGGAAGAAAGAACTAATCTTAGATTGATTAGGATGTCATTCTAGGTCAAATGTATATAGAATTAGCGAATCTTGGTTCTCTTGATCGCTTATTACGCAAGGGATTCCCGAATCGTTGTTCGTCATCACTAACAAATCATTCCAGAACGAGCTAAGATCAGTCTGTTTTCTCGATTGTAACATTGTACAAAGTCGAGTGTAGGGCATATCAAATAAGTCCCAGGCAGGACGGCTCCCTACTGGCGGCCAGGCACACGGCCACCGGCTTGGGGCCGTTTCACGTCTGTAATATTGTACAAAGTCGAGCTCATAACGCCTCCTGTCGTACTGCACAACATATTCTACTGAATATAAGAGGCAGTTGTTGCAGCAGATCCTGCGCGTTTTTTCTTCAACGTTTAGTGTATAGGTGGAGCAGGCCGTTGTCATTGTCACAGGCCGGTCCGCTGGGTTCATCACCCGGCGCCTCTCCCGGCTACCTGCTGCAAGGGCATCCCCCGAATCCGCTTTACCGCCAGTGCGAAATCGGCCTCGCCGGCTTGCCGGGTTTGTTCGCCAGCCCGGCGGCATGGGATCAGGCAGCGCTGCACGCGCCGGGATCCAGAGGGCACTGGCGGAAGGCAGCGACATCTATACCCTGGCGCTCGGCTGGGAAACCAGCGTTGATCCGGTCAGTACCTGGGATCCGGGCTTTCCCTACGGGAGCACACGCGGGGTGGCCGCGATGAAGGCCGGGCTGGCCGATCATTATTTCCAGTATCTGATTATCGACGGTTACTATACCAAAGCGCTGAGGAGTGAATTACAGCAGGTGGCGCAAGCGGCCAGCTATCGCCAGGTGTGCGCTCATGGGGATGCACTCAGCGGCGGTGCCACCGTGCTGACCCAGGTGTATGCCCTCAACACCGGTCAGCCGCTGGGCGCCGACCGTAAGCACGCGCCCTGTTCCGTGAACTATGTGCTGCGTGCTACGCCCCGCCTGAGCGCGGGGCGCAGCGTGCCGGAAGAGCGCCCCGCCGGGACCACGCTGGCGGGGCGGAGGAATCGTACTAGCCGCCGCAGGACCTTTGTACGGGGTTCTACCGCAGTCGTGAACCCCCCGGCTGTGATATACTACTCCTATCGCCTGGGCCGCCGCCGGCCCTTCTGAGCGCGGCGTGGAGAACCCGTGGCCTGCCGCGACCCCTTGGTCCCGGATTCGTCCGCGCCCTGCGCATCCGCCAGTTACCCGGAGCCGTTTATGCCCACCCCACCCAGCGCCGTCTACACCGTCCTCCAGGCCGCCCTCGCCGACCCCGCCCCCCCGGACGCCGGGCCCGTCGCCGCTGTCGCCACGCCGCCGGCGCCCCTCGTGACCCTCTTATCCCCGCTCGTCACTGCCGCCGGAGGCCATCTCCTCCCCACCCCCGCCGCCGCGCCGTGCGCGGTGTTCCCCACCACTCCGGCCGCCGTGCGCGCCGCCGTCGCCCTCCAACGCGCCCTCCAGGGGGCCGCCGCGCCCCCCCGCCCCGGCCTGCCGGTGCGCCTGGCCCTGCATCGCGGCCCGCTGGCGATCTCGGACGGCTCCCCGGACGGCCCCACGCTCGACCGCCTGGCTCACCTACTCGCGACCGGCCACGGCGGCCAGATCTTGCTGTCCCAGGCGGTCACCCTGGACCTGGCCCTGACCCCGCCCGCCGGGGTGTTCTTGCGCGATCTCGGTCGCCATCGCCTGGCCGACCTGGCCCTCCCCGAACGCGTCGCCCAGGTCACGGTGCCGGACCTGCCGGCCGACTTTCCGCCGCTGCGCTCGCTCGACGCCTTCCGCCACAATCTGCCCGTCCACCCGACCAGCTTTGTCGGCCGGAGCACCGAACTGGCCACGGTGCGCCTGCGCCTGGCGGACGCCGCCACGGGCGGCCCGCGGCTGCTGACCCTGATTGGCCCCGGCGGCACCGGCAAGACGCGCCTGGCCCTGCATGCCGCCGCCGCCCACCTCGCTCAGTTCGCCGACGGCGTCCAGCTGGTCGAGTTGGCTCCCCTGGCCGACCCGGCCCTGCTGCCCCAGGCCGTGGCCGCCGTGCTGGGCGTACGCGAAGAACCCGCGCGTCCCCTGCTGGCGACCCTGATCACCGCCCTGCAGGCCCGCCACCTGCTGCTCCTGCTCGACAACTGCGAGCACCTGATCTCGGCCGCCGCCGAGCTGACCGCAGCCCTGTTGTCGGCCTGCCCGCGGCTGGTCATCCTGGCCAGCAGCCGCGAAGCGCTCGGCCTCCCCGGCGAGAGCGTGTTCCGCGTGCCACCGCTGGCCCTGCCCGATCCCCGGACGCCCGCCGAGGCCGGGCGCGACTCGGCAGCCGGGCGGCTCTTCCTCGACCGCGCCTGCGCGGTGCGCCCCGATCTGGTCGTCACCGCCGCCGACTCGGCCGCCGTGACCACCATCTGCCGGCGGCTCGACGGCATTCCCCTGGCCCTGGAATTGGCCGCCGCCCAGGCGCGCGAGTTGCCGGTCGCAGAAATCGCGGCCCGCCTCGACGACCGCTTCCGCTTGTTGACTGGGGGGAGCCGCACGGCGCTTCCTCGCCAGCAAACCCTGCACGCCCTCATCGATTGGAGCTGGGACCTGCTGCGCCCCGCCGAGCAGCGACTGCTCGCTCGCTTGGGGGTGTTCGTTGGGGGCTGGACCGCCGCCACGGCCAGCGCGATCTGCGCCGATCCCACGCTGCCCGCCGACGACATTCCCGCGTTGCTGACCCGGTTGGTCAACACGTCGCTGGTGCTGCGAGACGAGCACGAGGGGGGCATGCGCTATCGCTTCCTGGAAACGATCCGCCAGTACGCCCGCGAAAAGCTGTTTGCCGCCGGCGAGGCGCAGACGATCCACGAACGTCATTGCGCCTGGTTTGGGGCCTGGGCAGAACAGACCGCCCCCACGATCTCCTGCTCCCAGGAGCTGAGCGGCTTTGGTCCCGTGGCGACCGAGCTGGACAACCTGCGCGCGGCCCTGGCCTGGGCGGCCGAAACCGGCGCCGCCGCGACCCTGGCGCAGCTCGTCGTGGCCCTGGGCTGGTTTTGGGAGATGCGGGGCGCGCTCCGCGAAGGGACGGGCTGGGTGCAGCAGGCGCTGGCCGCGGCGGATCTGCCGGCGCCGGTTCGGGCGCGCGTCTGCTTCACGGCGGGCCGGCTCGCCTTCCGCCGCAGTGACCCCGGGGAGGGCGGGCCCATCCTGAGCGAGGCGCTAACTACCTTTCGGACCCTGGCCGATCCCCTGTGGACGGCCCACACCTTGCTCGCTCTGGGGGCGGTGCACGGCCACCACGGGAGCGAGGGGCAGGTGGATGGCTGGTTCGCGGAGAGCCTGGCCCTGTTTCGGGCGCTCGGCGACCAGCCGGGCCAGGCCCGCGCGCTCAATCACCTCGGGGAACGGCATCGCTTCCAGGGTCGCCCGACGTCCGCCGCGCCGCTCTACCGGGAAAGCCTGACCCTCGCGCAGGCAATCAACGACGAGGTGAGCGTCGCCATCGCGGTGGTGAACCTGGGCCACGTAGCGACCCAGCAGGGCGCCGGCGCGGCGGCGGCCGCCTACTATGCGGAAGGGCTGCAGGTGGTGCAGCGGCTGGGCTATTGGCTGCTGGCCCCGGAAGCCCTGGAAGGGCGGGCGGCGCTGGCCGCCGGCGCGGGGGCGCCGCTACAGGCGGCGCGGCTGTTCGCGGCGGCCGCCGCGGTGCGGACGGCCCTCGGCACGCCGCTCACCCCCGCGGAGCGCGAGAGCTATGAGCCGGCGGTGGCGGCCGCCCAGGCGGGCGTGGATCCGGCGGCGTGGGCGGCGGCGTGGGCCACGGGGGCCCGGCTGGACCTGGAGCAGGCGATCGCGGAGGCGTGTGCGGCGCTCCCGGCCGCCTGAAAGCCGGGGGCGGCGGGCGCCGCCGCTAGCCGCGCCCAGCCCACGCCCGAGATCCGATCGAACGCCCCCGGTTCCACTGCCGCGACAACGCGCGATCGCAAGGACCCCACAGAGATGGCGCGCTGGCGCGGTTCCGATTTCATCCGCGTGTGGGCCGCCGCGGGGCCGCCGCCCGGCGGCCTGGCCGCGATTCTTGGGTAAGAGAAAGGATAAATCCGCATGCTTCCGATCTCGCAACTCGACCTGTTTGCGGGCATCCCGGTTGCTGACTACGCCGCGGCGCGGCAATGGTACGAACGGCTGCTCGGCGCCCCGCCCACCTTCTTTCCACACGAGACGGAGGCCGTGTGGGAGCTGGCGGAGCATCGGTACCTGTACATTGTCCAGCAGCCGGAACACGCCGGCCACGCCCGGCTCACGCTCTTCGTCGCGGACCTCGAGGCGCTCGTCGCGCAGATCGCCGCGCGGGGCCTCGCCCCCGCACAGCAGGAAACCTACGCCAACGGCGTGCGCAAGATCACGTATCGCGATCCCGATGGCAACGAGATCGGGTTCGGCGGCGCGCCTCCCGCCCCGGCTGCGGACCCGGGCGGCAGCCGGAGGGAGTAGCGTACCGGCCGCGCGCCGCCGTACGGGCGGGTTACCGGGGCGCGGCTTGTCTGTTAGGCTTGCCGGCGGGCCGCGCCCCGTCCGCGTTCATCACCGGTTCTTGTTCCGCCCGCCACTGCGCCCCCGAACGCACGGGGCCACGGCCCGCAGGGGGACCGGCCGCCCGTCCGTCCGACTCGCGCTCCCCCACCTACTCGCCCGGCCCTGCGTGTTGTATACTCGCCCTGTCCGCCGGGACACGATCGGACGGCGTCGGCAGGATGAACAGCGCGCCAGGTGGTTCCACCTCAGCCCATGGACGAACCCGCGCCGCCCTTCAAGCTCCTGTATGCCACCGCCGCCACCGGCGGCCGCCAGGGCCTCTCCAAGTGGGAACGCGGAAGGGCA
>JAICKM010000241.1 GCA_025927935.1 Chloroflexia bacterium
AAAAGTAGAGATCCGTGACAAGAGCGCAGCGGCCCCACCCAGTCCCATCCCGAACCTGGCCGTGAAACGTTGCAGCGCCGAGGGTACTGCCTCCTCAAGGGGGTGGGAGACTAGGCCGTCGCGGGTCTCTCTTTTTTTGCCTTTGCGGCCCCGGTAGATTCTACCGGGGCCTTTCCTGTCTGCGTCAGTCTGGCGCGGAAGTTGCTTTGATCGATAGAGGTGCCCGGCAATTCGGGCACCGGTAGTTCGACCCAAGGAGGTTACTAACCCTATGGATACAAGCAACACACAAGGCGGGCAGGGTTCACGCACCGGCGTGAGCGATGAGTCGTATGATCTTATGACCACCCTCAGCAACAAGCTACAGGAACTGTGGCGCGTCGAGAAATTTGCCCAGGATCAGAAGCGCGGCAGTCGCCAGGTCTGGGAGTCGATTCGTCAGCATGATCAAGAGGACGTACAGGCTCTCCTCCAGCAACTGAAAAAGAGCCTGCAATAGCCAAGCGTGTAGGATAGAATCCATGCCAGGAACCGGGCCTTCTACCCGCTCGGGCTACGGATTAATCGCGCTCGATCTGGACGGCACCCTGCTGGACAGTCGGGCGCGTATTAGTGCCGGGAATGCCGCGGCTATCCGCGCGTGTCACGCTGCCGGCGTGCGCGTCACCCTCGCCACAGGCAAGCTGCTGGCGGCGACCCGCGGCATGTGCCGCGACCTGGGCATCACCGGGCCGCAGATCACGGCGAACGGTGCCGTGATTATCAACGTTTTGCCCGAAGAAGTGCTCCATGTGGACCCGCTGCCCGTCGCCGGCTACCAGGCGGCCATGGCCGCGCTCGCCGAGTACGGCTTGCCCATGGCCGCCTACACCCCGTTTGCCATCCATACGCCCCACCCCGACCCGCGTCTCGATGTGCTGGTCGCCATCCACGAGCCGCCGCCTCTGGTCGTGCCAGATATCGCCACGCGCGCTGCGATGGACGGCGCGCCCTTCGTCAAAGTGCTGACCGTGCTGGAGCAAGGCCGGCCCGAAACTCCCGCTATCGAAGCCGCCTTGCGCGCCCGCTTCGCGCCGGCGCTAACCGTCGTGCGGACCAGCGCCCTCTTTTTCGAGTTCCTGGCCCCCCGCGTGGACAAAGGGCGCGCGCTGCGCCGGTTGGCTGCCCTGCTGGGCGTGCCGATGGCCCGGGTGCTGGCGATTGGCGACAGCTACAATGACCTGGCCCTGCTCCAAGCGGCGGGCCTGGGCGTGGCTATGGCGAACGCGCCGCCCGAAGTCCAGGCCATCGCCGATGCCGTGACCCTGGATAACGACCACGATGGGGTGGCGGCGGCGATCTATCGCTATGTGTTGCCCGGTGTGGCGCCGTCCGGCGTGTAGGCCGCACAGAGCATCCCGAAATAGGTCGGCACCTGGTATGACAGCAGCTCCCCGCGCATCGGTGTGTGCTCGATGGCGCCCTTCAGGATCACGATCTGCCAGAGGCCATCGGGTTTGGCCGCTTCGATGAAATCTTCGTCGAGATTCATCAGCCGGTTCAGGTCTTCCGCGCGCACAGCGTCGGCCACCAGTTTGTCGAAGCGGGCCGAGGCCGGGTCATACCCGTAAGGCCCGTCCGCCTGGTGGGCATGGCCCAGATCGGAACTGGCGATTAGCCCGACCCGCTTGCCCGACTCCGCGGCGGCTTCCGCGATGCTGCGCCCAAACGCGACAAGCTGTTCCAGCGGTAGCTGCCGCGAGGGGGTCACCACCACAATTTCCGGCGCGGGCGTGGCCTGCCTGCCCATGAACCAGAGCGGAATCAGGGCGCCCCAATCGAGCGGCAGACAACTCGCCTCGCCGCTGCTCGACCCGTAGCCCGCCAGGCCCACCGGCACGTCCTTGGCATGCGCGGCCTCGGCAATGGCGTAAGCCAGATCGCGGTCAATCGTCAGGCTTAATTCAATGTGGCCCTGCGGGTTCTCGTCATCGTCGTTCAGTTCGCCAAATGCCGTCTCGGTCACGCTGATGCACATCAAGCCGCTGACCCGAATGCCGTGCGGCGTAATGACCACGACGGTGTCCGGCTGGGCGGCCGCCATACGCCGGCCCAGATCCTCCATGGCCGCCCGCGTTTGGGCGGCCAGATCCCGCTCCGCGCCCGCCAGTTCGGGCACCACCATCCCTCCGTGCGGGGCGATGCAGGCGAAGACGAGTCCCCCTTGCAATTCTTCTGTGTCCATAGTAAGATAAGCTCTCCTTCTTGCCCGTCCCTAATGGGTGTAGAACCCTTCGTGGCCGATTATACCATACAGCAGGGTATCGTTCTTGCTGGTTTAGGATGTATAATGGCATAGGCCATGACAGGCGCCCCCGACCACACACCATGGAGGAGGTGATCACATTCAGTACCGGGTCAGTTCACCACGTACGATTGACGGTATTACCCCCATCTGTTGTTCGCTAAGGAGGAAAGTAGTTACCATGTCTAAGTCCAACAAGCGCTGGGGAATGTTAATTCCCATGATTGTGCTGTTAAGTCTGTTGCTGTCGGCGTGCGGTGCCGATAACACCCCGACGAGTGCGCCCGCTACCACGGCGCCCGCTGCCGCCGCCACAGATACACCTGCCGCCGCTGCCGCCGCCACAGATACACCTGCCGCCGCTGCCGCCGCCACAGATACACCTGCCGCCGCTGCCGCCGCCACGAATACCGCGCCCGCCGAGACGCCGACCGAAGCGATGGCCGGCACGACGCCCACCACCGCTGCGAGCGGCGGTTCGTCCGGCCCGGCCGTAAGCTGGGACACTATGGATTGGTCGCAGATCGGCCCTGAAATCGCTAACGCCATGAAGGGGCAGTACAAAGGCACCACTGTCAGCATCTCGCACGGCTTGTCGAGCGACGAAGAGGCTAAGTTCACCGCCACCTTCAAGCAATTCCAGGAAAAGACCGGCATCACTGTCAAACTGGTTCCGGGCGGCACTATTGAGTCCTGGCAGGTCAAGTCGGCTGCCGGCACGATTGAAGATATCGTCAATTTCCCGCAGCCGGGCACTATGGCCGGCTACGCTGCGCAGGGCAAGCTGACCGACCTCAACAAGGTGATCAACCAGGATTGGCTGAAGAAAAACTACAAATCGGGCTTCGTCACCACCGGCATGGTCAAGGACAATTCGGGCAACATGATCCTGGGCGGGGTCTTCGAGCGGGTCAACGTCAAGGGCACCGTCTGGTACCCGAAGAAGCAATTTGATGCCGCAGGATACAAAGTCCCCACCACCTGGGACGAGCAGCAGAAGCTGATGGACGACATCGTCGCCGACGGCGATACCCCCTGGTGCTTCGGCATCGGCAGCGGCACCACGCCAGGCTGGCCCGCCACCGACATCATTGAACAACTGATGATGCGCACCACCTCGCTGGACAACTACGACAAGTGGACGCGCGGCGAACTGCCGTTCACCGATCCCATCGTCAAGAATGCTTTCGACATTTTTACCAAGACCTGGTTGGATCCCAAGTACGTCTATGGCGGCCCCAAGAATGTCGCCGCGACCCAGTTTGGCGACGCGGGCACACCGATGTTCCAGAACCCCGCTAAGTGCTGGCTGCTTGATCAGGGCAACTTCATCACGACCTTCTTCGAGAAGAACACGCCCGGCGTGAAGGCGGGTGTGGACTACGACTTCTACCCGCTGCCGCCCATCGACCCGCAGTATGGCGCGCCGATCGAGTTCGGCGGAGACCTGTTCAGCATGTTCCACGACCGCCCCGAAGTGCGGGCCGTGATCCAGTTCTTCACCACCTATCTGGCAATCCAGCCATGGATCCAGGCGGGCGGTGGTGGCGCTCTGTCGCCACACAACGACGCGATTGTGGCGGACTACACGACGGATATCGACCGCAAGCTGGCGCAGACCCTCAGCCAGGCTAACAACGTCCGCTTCGACGGCTCCGACCTCATGCCGGCGGAAGTAGGCTCCGGTAGCTTCTGGAAAGGCATCACCGACTACGTCAGCGGTTCCGCCAATCTGGACCAGGCATTGACGACCATGCAGAACGGCTGGAAGAACGTCAAGAAATAAGTAAGTGAGAGGGCAGGCTAACCCTGGTAGGTTAGCCTGCCCTCTCATCACCACTGCGTGGGCCGGGTTATGACATGCAGTGGTTGCAGCCACTTCCGAATGGATAAGCTAGTCCAAAAAGCGCCAGGCCACCGCCCGGCCTGCATATAGGAGGTCTGAGATGATCCAACAAAGGAGAGAAGCCGCGCGTCAAACGGTTGTCCCCCCCCCGGTAGGTCGCCTGGCTGTCGGACCATTCTTTGCCGCGCTCGCCAGCCTGGTCGTCGTCCTTGCCCTGCTCTGGGTGGGGTTCCTCTACCTCAGCAACACCAAGACGGCCAACCTGCTGAATGCCGTCATCGCCATCGTTTGGGGGGTTGGCGGGGTGGCGGCCCTGTTTACCTTGACGAACGCGGTGATTGAGGCTTTGCCCCCCCGCCCCCGCGATGCGCTCCGGCCGTTCCTCTTTTTCCTGCCGGGGGTCGGCATCCTGTTCCTGTTTTTGAGTATCCCCACCTTGATCACCCTGTATCAGAGCTTCTTTAACAACGATACCACGCAGTTTGTCGGGTTCGCGAACTACCTCGCTGTCTTCACCGACAGCTCCATGCTTGAGTCGTTCCGCAACAACTTAATCTGGCTGTTTGTGGGCACCGCCTTCACTGTCGCCCTCGGATTGCTCATCGCCGTGCTGGCTGACCGTAGCCGCTTTGAGTCGGTCGCCAAAGCCATTATCTTTATGCCCATGGCTATCTCCCTGGTGGGCTCGAGTGTGATCTGGCGGTTCGTCTATTCCTATGCCCCGCCAGGCCAGCCCCAGATCGGCCTGGCGAACGCCGTGCTCACGGCGTTTGGCGGCCAACCCCAATCCTGGCTGACACTTCAGCCCTGGAATAACCTCTTCCTGATCCTGGTGATGATCTGGGGGCAGACCGGCTTCGCCATGGTTCTGCTTTCCGCCGCCCTGAAGGGCGTCCCGACCGACTTGGTCGAAGCGGCGCAGGTGGATGGGGCCACCGAGTTTCAGGCCTTCTTCCGGGTTGTCATTCCCTATATCCAGGGCACCATTCTCACCGTCACGACCACTACCGCCATCGGCACGCTCAAGATCTTTGATGTGGTGTATGTGATGACGGGAGGTCAGTATGGGACGGAAGTCATCGGCACCGAGTTCTACCGGCAATTCTTCACCAACACCAACTACGGCTATGGCGCCGCCATCGCCATTGTGCTGTTCATCGCGATCTCGCCGGTGCTGGTATATAATCTGCGCCAGTTGGGGCAACAGGAGGGATTCTAATGTCAACGGCAAGAATGCAGGTCGCCGGAAACCGGCGCAGCAAACTAGTCAGCGGGATCCTGGTTAACGGGATACTGGCCTTGATCTGCCTGGTGTGGTTTATCCCGACTGCGGGGTTACTCGTTTCATCCATTCGCCCGCGCAATGATGTGGTTTCCACCGGGTGGTGGACTATCTTTCCCCACCAGGAATACCTCACTTCCCAGCAGATCCAACTGCAAGCCGGCCTACCGCTGGATCAACCAATCCAGGTGCCGGGAGTCGCCGGCCCCATCACCGATGCTCAATTAAGGGACGGGTATACGCTCCCGGATGGGCGCAAAGTGATCTGGGCCAATCGCCGCTCGCGGCTCGTGAATGTGCAGACCCAACAATGGACAAGCACGGCCAATTTCACCCTCCAAAACTATCAATCGGTGCTGTTCGGCCAGCAATATACATTTCAGGAACCCGGCGGCGGCGTCCGAACTGAGCAGGGCGAAAACATGGGCAATGCCTTCATTAGTTCGCTTACCGTGGCGATCCCCGCCACGGTCATCCCGATCTTGATCGCCGCTTTTGCCGCCTACGCTTTCGCCTGGATGCGGTTTCCCGGCCGCAAAATCCTATTCGCCATGGTCGTGGGCCTGCTGGTCGTGCCGGGCCAGGTTGCCTTGATCCCACTCTTGCGCACGTTCAGCAGCTTGCACATCAGCGGCACCTATCTGTCGCTGTGGCTGGTGCATACCGGCTTCGGGTTATCCCTGGCGATCTACCTGCTCTACAACTACATCGCGGGCTTGCCGCGCGAGACCCTCGAGGCGGCCTTCATCGACGGCGCCTCGCCCTTTACGCTGTTCATTCGCCTGATCTTGCCGCTGTCGGTGCCGGCCTTGGCCTCGTTCGCGATCTTCCAGTTCATGTGGGTCTGGAACGATTTCCTGAACGCGCTGATCTTCCTGGGCACCAGCCCGGATGTCCAGGTAGTCACGATCAAGCTGCAGCAAATGGTCGGCTCCCGCGGGCAGGATTGGCACTTGTTGACGGCGGGTGCTTTCGTCTCGATGCTGTTGCCGCTGATCGTGTTCTTCTCGCTCCAGCGCTACTTTGTGCGTGGCTTGCTGGCCGGCTCGGTGAAGGGCTAGTTCTCACCGGTCGCATCCGGTGCGCGCTGTACCAGGGCCGGGCTGTGCGGCGCGCACCGGCGGTCGTCTATTGGCGGTGGCTGCATGACGCCACGGCTCAAGGATTCCAAGCAAGGAGAAAACCATGAGCGATCAGCCCTTATTCCAGAATATGGACGAAGAAGAACGCATCTACGCGCCGGAGCAGTTGCCGCCCGATGAGCAAGCCCGCGTGCGCGCCGACGAAGGCCGCGTGCCCGTGGATCCGAATGAACCCCCGGCCCCCGCTCCAGTAGCGAACCTCGGCAATGCGCCGAGCGCGGCCATGGCGCCGCCTAACAGTGAATTCGAACAACTGGGGGCCGGGTCGACTGATCCCGACACCGACCCGGCCAATCAAATCGATCCGGATCGGCAATAGCGCTGCCGCGGCGCCCGCCGGGCCGTGGCAGCGCATTCCGGCGTCGCTGCGGCCCGGCCCCGCGCGGCGCGCTAATCGCAAGAACCCGCGTGTCCCCGGCGGATTGCTCCGTTCCGGGACGCGCGGGTCCGCCTACGTTCAGCGGCTGGTCGTCGCCGGCTGGCCGCTCTTCGCTCCCCACCTGCCTCTTTCGTCGCCTCGCGCCATTGTAGTATAGTATTAGCAAAGCGCGGGGGTATCGCAATGATCGCATACCAGGCGGAAATTGCACTGCAACCGGGCGCTGTTGTGGCGCCGGCGCGCGACCTTGCCGGGATGCAGGCGCCCGACGGGGCGCTGCTGCCACCGGAGCGCCTGGGCCTGGTACGGGTCTGCCACTCCGGCGGCGACGTATGTGTGCATTGGCTGGATGCGGACCTGGACGAATTGCGCGTCCTGGGCGTCGATAGGCACGTGGTCAGCCTCTGGCGGCGCAATCAACGCGGGCAGCGCAACCTGCTCGCGCGGCGGCTCGCCATGCTCTTGCATGACTGGCCCATCGAACTCCTGCCCCGCCGCGTGATCCGCGCTGTCGAAGATACCGGCTTATACTGGACTTTCACCTTCAACCCGCTCACCCACGAAGTAGACCCACCCTGGACCGAGGCGCCCAGCGACGACGCGGCGGAAGCTACCGTCGCCGCCGATCTTGCCATGGAGCAAGTGCTCCCGGAGCGACAGGCGGCTCACGCGCTAAGTCTCACGCTACACGCCATCCGCCATCCCACCCGCCTGAAAAGCGCCTGGTAGCCCGGCACACTGAGCTTTCCCCTTCCCGCGCCGGGAAGGGGGCAGGGGGTTAGGCGCGTCTCTATTGCCCATCCAGCATCATCACCGCGCCGGGCGCCAGGGTGAAGACCAGATCCATGCCGCTGCGCCGCCCAAAGGGCCGCACTTGATCGGCGTCGCTGGCCTGGGGATTATTGTGATCCGCGTCAAAGAGCGTCACCGCATAATCGCGGGCGCTCCACGCGGGCGGCAGTGTGAGGCGTGTCTGTAGTGCGGCAAAACTGTTGTTCCACACGAGCAGGTGCGGGTGGCCGTCGGGCGCCGCCGCCAGCGCGCCTAGCCCGGCCCCGCTGACCTGCACCGGCAGGAGTTGTGACCCCAGGTCCTGGTAGGCCCGCAGCGCGTGATAGACCGGCTTGGTGCGCCCGTCGTTGGTTGTGATTCCCCACCGGCCCCAGTACGATCCGGCGGCATTATAGCCGTCTTTAACCTCGAACAGGAACGCCCGGTCGAGTCCCGCGCGATCCCATGCGTCGAGCATCGCCAGCACATAGGCTGCCCCCGCACTGCTGTCGCTGCGGTGCTCGCTGCTGGTGTCGTCGTCGCCCCCCGTCAAGACGTTGAACTCGGTAATGGCGAGTTCCGGCGTGAAGCCGGGATAGCGCGCCAGGACATTGCGCGCCGTCCCGATCTGGTCCAGCACCGTTGGCGCCGGCAGCCCATAAGCGTGCCAGGACAGGAACTCCACGCCACCCCCCGGTCCGACCTGCTGCTGGTGGCCGAGAAACCAGTTGAACGCCCCGGCGTCGAAGGTCTGCCGCGCCGGGCCGCCGATCTGCGCCTGGGGATCGACCGCGCGGATGGCCTGGCGGCTGGCGTCATACAGATCGAGGTAGCCGGGCCAGGAGCCGCGCCAGAAATCCCACTGGTCCGGCTCATTCCAGATCTCCCAGTAATGGATGCCCAGCTTGCGGTCGACGTTAAAGTGCGTCACCGTGGCCCGCACCAGCGTCTGCCATTCGCTGAGGCTGCGCGGCGGTTGGATCGGCGTTCCGTCGGGCGACAGCGCCGGGGGCGTATAGCTCAGGCACAGCAGCGGCTGCGCGCCCATGGCTCGGATGTCATCCACCACTGCGTCGAGCCGGCGCCAATCGTAGGTCAGCCCGCCGCTGCCATCACGATGCACGACATCATAGAAGGTGTAAATGTTATCGATTCGGATCAGCGGGACGTGCAGCGCCGCGATGAGCGAGATCACGTTGCTGAAAAAATGCGGATCGCGCGACTCGCCGCCCTGCGCCAGCCCCAATTGCAAATGGCGTGTGCGGGGCGCATCCGCGCTCACCGTCACCTGCCCGGCGCCTATCG
>JAICKM010000991.1 GCA_025927935.1 Chloroflexia bacterium
AGTGCCAATATGATTGTAGAGGGATTTACCGATGGCTGATTCGCAACTATACTACGAAGAACGCGGCCAGGGCCTGCCCGTTGTGCTCCTGCACGGGTTTCCCTTCGACCACACTATCTGGCAAGCGCAGTTGGACCGTGTCGGCGAGGGCGCTCGTGTGCTCGCGCCTGACCTGCCGGGATTCGGCGCATCCCCGCTGCCGCCGCCCGAGCCGGTGATCGATGATTATGTTGCGGCCCTGGCCCGCTGGGTGGATGCGCTGGACCTCGACCGCTTCGTGCTGGTCGGCCATTCGATGGGCGGGTATGTGGCCCTGAGCTACGCGCGCCACTATATGGGGCGGCTGGCCGGTCTCGGCCTCGTCTGTACCCGGCCCGGTCCCGACACGGAGCAGGCCAAAGAAAATCGCTATAGCTTGATCAACGAGGTGTGGGATCGCGGGGCTGAGGCGACCGTGGATCGCATGTTGCCGAACTTGCTGGCGCGCGCCACGCAGGAGAAACACCCGGAGATGGTGGACCAGGTCCGCGAGATCATGCGCCGCCAGCCGGCGGGCGGCATTGTGTCGGCGCTGTGGGCCATGGCCTCGCGCCCCGACTCCACCCCGCTCCTGGGCAACATTACCGTGCCGACCCTGGTGGTAAGCGGCGTAGATGACCGGATGATCCCGGCGGAAGATGCCGATCTGATGGCGGCGTCGATTCCCGGCGCCCGGCAAGAACGCATCCGCAGCGCGGGCCACCTGCCCATGCTGGAGCAACCCGATGCGCTAAGCGATCTCTTGCGCGACCTCGCCCGTGGCAGCCGCACGGCGCCGGACATCCCCGAACCGCCCCCTACGCAAGATATTGCGGGAGTGCGGACACAACGCTAAGCATGGGGTAAGCCGGTGGTCCCGCCCGGCATCCGCCGCCGGATGCCGGGCTGCGCCGGGCGGAATCGCCTTGACAACCCTGGCCGATTCTTCTATAATATGGGCGTACCAAATACGCTGATGTAGCTCAGTTGGTAGAGCAGCGCCCTCGTAATGCGCAGGTCATGAGTTCGAGTCTCATCATCAGCTCCCCGCTGACTACGCGTTCACTAGATTCTTCACGGGCAGGTTTTGCTGATGTAGCTCAGTTGGTAGAGCAGCTGTTTCGTAAACAGCAGGTCATGAGTTCGAGTCTCATCGTCAGCTCCCTCTAGAAACGCGCTCAGCGGTCGCCGCCTGGGCGCGTTGGATTGTCTGCCCCAGATCCGATCCCAGATAGCGCCGGGCGTAGGCCAGGAGGCGCTCCGCATCCCAGACATGCACCGGTTTTGCCCCGATCCACGCCTGGGCCGCGCTGCTGACCCGGCCCGTGGTGATAAGAAACGCTTCGCGGGCGCCGGTGCGCGCCATCACTCCGTATAGCTCGCGCACGACGCTGGGGGACACCGTGCCTTTGTAGCGCTTGCACTGGACAACGCACAGGTTGCCCCCACCGTCGCGCATCGTCAGGTCAATGCCCTGGTCGCCGCTCGCTCCCACTACTTGCACATCATGGTATAGGCCGCTTGCGATCAGCAGCAGGCGTGCGAACTCCTCGAACTGGGCCGGACTCAAGGCTTGCAGGTTCGCAAGCGGATCGGCTGCCGGCGCGGATGCGGGCTGCATGGCCGCCTCCAGCGGGGGACCAAGTGACGCGCGCCTCATGGGACGATCCACCGGCATGGCGCGCACGCGGCGCAGGGACGCGCCCAACCCCAGCGCCAGCACGATAAGGAAGGCGGCGCCCGGCAGGAAGTTCCAGCCCCAGGTGGCGAAGCCCAGCATGATGCCCAGGACGCCCACGCCCGCTCCGGCCAGCGCCAGGATCGCCCGTTGCGACCTCATCGTCGCCTGCCGGCCTTCGCCAGGTCGGCGAGCACGGCATGCGCCGCCGACCGGCCCGACGCCCCGCACACGCCGCCGCCGGGATGGGTGCCGGCCCCAGTCAGGTAGAGACCGGGCAGGTGCGTGCGATAGCCCGATAGCTCCGGCAGCGGGCGGAACATGAACATCTGGTCCAGGCTCATATCCAGGTGCATGATATTGCCGCGCACGAAGCCCACGTTGCGCTCCAGGTCGAGCGGACTCTGGATGTAGATCTGCCGGTCGCGGACCGCGCCGGG
>JAICKM010000812.1 GCA_025927935.1 Chloroflexia bacterium
CGGGTCGTAGGTGTAGTCGATCTCGCGGTGCCCGGTGGCCGGGTCGTCGATCAGCTCGGCGAATAAGCGGTCGATTGCGTCATACTGGTACTGCACCGTCCGGCCCGTGTCCTCCGTGACGGCGGTGCGCTGTCCCGTCGGGCTGAGCTGGTACTGGTAACTGGATATGACCCCCGCCGGGCCGTCGTTCTCAAGGTAGACGAGGCGGTTCAGCACATCGTACTGACGAAGTTCTTGTATCCGTCCTGTGAACCCACGCCAGTTGGTCGCCGGCGCGGCAGGGTGGGCGGGCGCCGTTCGCTCACGCTGGCCAGCGCGCACCGCGGTCGAAGACGTGGGGTCGGCGGGTGGACGAGCGCCGCCAGGGCAGCATCGGAAAGCCGCGCGCGGATAGGGCCGCCGTTAGGATCCGTCCGGCGGGGCCGGCGGTGGACGCCAGCGATCCGGCAGCCAGTCGCGCAGCAGTGCCGGCGCCGGCTGGGGATCGTGGGCCAGGCGCTGCAGGAGATCGCGCACATAGGCGAAGGGATCCACTCCGTGCCGTGCACACGTGCTGGTCAGGCTGAACAAGACCGCCGCCGTCCGGGCACCGGCCGCGCTGCCGGCGAATAGCCAGTTCTTGCGGCCGATCGCAATGTGCCGCAGCGTTAGCTCGGCGATGTTGTTGTCGATGTCCAAAAAGCCATCGTCCAGGTAACGACGGAGCGCTGCCTGGTGGCGCAAGGCATAGGCGATGGCCTGGCCGATCGGGCTCTTGGGCAACACCTTGGCCTTCTCCGCCTCCAGCCATTGACATAGGGCTGTCACTACTGGCAAGGCCTTCTCTTGCCGGAGCCGCCAGCGCACGTCATCCGCAGCCACGCCCTGGAGTTCTTGCCGCGCGCTCTGCTTTTTGGCTTCGGCTTCGACCTCGTACAGTTGGCGAATCGAGGCCAGCACCCGGTGGGCGCGGGCCGGGTCGCTCTCCTTCGCCTCGTAGAAGTGCCGTCGGCAGTGCGTCCAGCAGCCGACTTCCACCATGCCGCCGTCGCCAAACAAGTGATCGTAGACGTTCAAGGCATCGGCATTGAGATAACCGCGATAGCCCTTCACTTGCAGGAACGCGTCGATACCCACGGCCGAGTGGTCGCCGCAAAAATCGAAGACGTTGAAGGGATGGTCGCGGTCGCCGTAGTAGATCCACATCTGCCCGCTCAAACTACGTCCCGGCGCTTGCACCCGGTCGAGATAGGGCATCTTGGTGGCATCGGTGTGCAGCATCTTGGACTGGCGCACCTCGTCCGCCAGGAGCGTGACCACCGGCCCGAACCGGTGGGCGACTTCGGCCATCCAACTGCACATGGTGGAGCGCGCCAAGTCGAGGCCGTGCCGGCCGGGGATTCGTTCCAGCCGGTGCAAGGGCAGATGGTCGGCGTATTTGCTGGCTACCATCTGGGCCAACAGCCCCGGACCGGGCAGCCCCTTGTCGATGATGGCCACCGGCACGTCTGCCGTCCGGACATAATCATGGCACTTCGAGCAGGCATACTTGAAGCGGACGTGCTGCCAGACGAATACACTGGCCGGCTGATAATCGACTTGTTCGCTGACCTCCTCGCCGAACTTCTGGCACGCTTCACCGCAGCAGGGACAGAGGCGCTCGGCCTCGGTCAACGTGTGCTCCACCCGCCGCCGCGGCAAGTCGGCGGGCAGCTTCTGCCGCCCATGGCCGGGTCGCTTGGCGGGGGCCGTGGTGCGGGTGGGCTCACCGTCGGCGGGCGTTGGTGCCGGGCTCGGCTCGGAGCCGGCGACCGGAGCCAGCTCGGCCAGCAGCCAGGGTTGGTTGGGATCGAAGCGTTCGGCCTTGGGACCGTACAGCCGACGCAAGAGTTGATCGAGCCGCTGTTGCAAGCCTTCGCGCTCGTGCCGCTCCGCGCGTAGCGCGGCGAGCAGCTCCACGATCATGGCTTGCAAGCTCGGCACATCGTTGGGCAGGGGGGGCGTGGTGGCCGAGGAGGCCGCCGCGCTGGTCGCAAGAAAAGCAACGTCCGTGCTCATGCTGTTAAGACGAGCACGGACGCAAAAAAGTTCAGGAAAAACGCAGCAAGGAGAAAAGTATTTTGCGGAGTGACATCCCTATGTCACTGTCGTCGCTGCGCTCGGCCGCCGGTAGCGCTTCTGCCGCTGCACGTGGGCCAGGTCGACACCGTCCAGCAGCATGGCCAGCTCTGCCGGCCGCAACACCAGGCCATGCGTTCCCGCTATCGCACGCTGACCGTCGGCCACCGGCAGGACAAAGCAACCTTCCTCCAAGCGCTTGTACCAAAGCGCATAGCCGTCCTCATCCCAATACAAGAGCTTGAGCCGATCCCCCCGCCGGGAGCGAAAGACGAACAGGTCGCCTGAGAGCGGGTCTTGTTCCAGGTGGCTTTGCACCAAGGCGGCCAGTGTATCGAAGCTCTTGCGCATGTCGGTCGGCAGCGTGTAGACAAAGATGCGGCCCGGTAAAGCCAGGCTCAGCATGGCGGCTCCTCCAACACGGCCAGCAGTTGCCGCAAGACCGCCGCCTCAAAGCCCGCGGATACCCGCAGTACCCGGCCGCCCGCCAAGACGACTTCTAGCGCCGCTGTCGGCACCCGCGGCACCTCGACCTGTACGAAGGCCGGCTGCGCCGCGACGGTGCCGCGGCGTGCGGCCGCCGGACGTCGCGGCAGAGCCGGGGTCGCGGTTGCCTGCTCGTGATCACGCCGGGCGATCTCGCGCTTCCAGCCGTAGAAACTGTGTTCGGAGACGTGGTGCTGGGCACAAAAGTCCCGCCCGGTCAAGCCGCTACGCCGCCATTGCTCCAGGAATCGTCGCCAGTACCGCTCTTTCGCCGGATCCCGCCATTCGGGTCTGGGTTGTGGCATGGTCATGCCCTCCTTTCGGAAGGCATGCTATCATGACGGGGAAGGTGGGTTCACAGGACGGATACCCAAAATAATAAGCTATGGCCCCATTCCCACCATCCCATTCCCACCATCCGAAGGACTCGATCAGGCGGCAGACATGCCCCCGACAACCGGCCATCAATCAACCTCCGCCGCA
>JAICKM010001113.1 GCA_025927935.1 Chloroflexia bacterium
AACCCGGCGAGGGGCCGGTGGTGTCCGACGCCGACCTGGCGATCCTGATGGGCATTTACGATGCCTGGGCGCCCGGTCGCAACGGCCCCCTGGTGCGCGACGCGGCCCACTGGCGCCGCCGCAAGCTGAGCCGCCCGGCCAACATCTACTACTGGCGCGATCCCGCCGGCGAGTCGCGCGCCTACGTGATGTACACCTTCAAGGAGACTGCGCCCTGGACCCGCCAGGTGCAGATTCGTGAGGTGATCGCGCTGGACGGCGCGGCGTTACGGGCCACGCTCGGCTTCCTGCGTAACCACGACAGCCAGGCGCAGGACATCACCGTCGATCAGCCGGAGGCGGGCCGCCTGCTGGCTCTGCTGGAAGATCCTCGCGTGAAGGTGGAAGTGGACCCCGGCTTCATGCTGCGCATCCTGGACGTGCCCGCCGCCCTGGAAGCCAGGCGCTACCCGGCGGGCGTGAGCGCGCGCCTGGCTCTCCAGGTCACGCCCGTCCACGGCGACATCGCGCCGGTGGGCGGGCAACTGGCGGTCAGCGACGGCGCGGGATCGTGGTCGCCCACCCGCATCGCTCCCGACCTGAGCCTCGACGAGCGCGTGCTGGGCCAGCTCTACAGCGGCTACCTGACTCCCGGCCAGGCCGCCGACCTGGGCCTGCTCACTGTCCACAACCCCGCCGCGCTGGCGCAAGCTGACGCCATCTTCGCCGGTCCCAAGCCCTACCTGGCCGACTTCTTCTAAAAGACATAAATGGATCCCAGTGCTTCTCGCTCGGTGGCTTCTCCATGTTGCCGAGCGATTAAGCGCCGGGAGGTAAGTCTCTGCGCTCCGGGATGCCTGCTCCAGGGAACGGATCCAATAACGCCCCATTTGAGTCCACGTAATCGCCCGATCCTTCCGGCATCCGCATTGCGGCTGCGAAAACTGGGGGCGGGATGTTCACGCCGTGAACGGTAAGGCGGGTGCAGTGCTCGTCGAAGTATCCAAAGGACTGTGCTCTACCTTTGTCGTCCAGAACTTGCACCTCGTATGGCGTATCTATCTGCCTTGGATCGTCGGAAGGGAACTTGTAAACAAAATACCACTCTTTCCTCGACGGCATTAGGTTCTCCTCAGTGGCTGCGGACTGATCGTTTGTAACGAATTGATCATTGACCTTATTTTAGCACAGCATCGTCCGTAATCTCTAGCTTTCATGTCTATCCCTACCTTGCTGTCACACGTCGCACTCAGCACTTGGCACTCAGCACTTCGTGGCCGGGAGGGTTAGGCCCGGCCAACTTTGACAAGGCGCGGCGACTTATGATACACTACAGCGCGGCTCCGCCAATTGCGCCGGGGTCGCGCGCTGGCCCCCGGGCCGGCGCACCTCACGCGACCCAGCCCAGGGCAAGGAGGCCAGCAGCGTGGCTGAACCACAGACCCGCGCACCGGCGGATGCGTCCGCCGCGGGTGATTCCGCATCCCATTTTGATGTCTTAATTATCGGCGCCGGCACCGG
>JAICKM010000133.1 GCA_025927935.1 Chloroflexia bacterium
ACGCCCGGCGGCCCGACAAAGCAGAGGATCGGCGAGCGCATTTTGCCCTGCGCCAACCGGCGCACGGCCATGTACTCCAGGATGCGCTCCTTGACCTTGGGCAAGCCATAATGGTTGGCTTCCAGCATACGCGCCGCATCGGGAATGTTCAGGTGGTCAGAGGTTTGCTGGCTCCAGGGCAGCGTGACCAGCCAGTCGAGATAGGTGCGGATGATGCCGACCTCCGGGGCCATCGGCGGCATAATCTGGAGCCGCTCCAGTTCCTCGACCGCCTTTTTGTGCACCTCCTCCGGCATGCCCGCCGCCTCGATTTTGGTGCGCAGTTCGTTCGACTCGCGCGTCTGCGGGTCGTCCTCGCCCAGTTCGTGCTGGATCGCCTTGATCTGCTCGCGCAGATAATATTCGCGCTGCGACTTGTCGACTTCCTTCTGCACCTCGGTCTGGATGCGGCTCTCCAGGTCGAGCACATCGACCTCTTTCGCCAGCATAATCGAGAGTTTTTGCAGCCGCTCCGCCGGGTCCTGCGTCGCCAGGATCTCCTGGCGCTTCTCCAGGTCGAGTTGCACCGAGGAGGCGATCAGATCGGCCAGCCAGCCCGGCTCCTCGACATTCAGCGCGGCTACATAAGCGTCCTCGGGCAGCGTGCGGCTCATCTTGACCACTTTTTCAAAAAGGGCCAGCACCGCCCGCATCATCGCCTCGACCGGCAGGTTGCGCTCGTCCGGCTCGGGAATGACGCGGCCCTGCGCGCGCAGAAATGGATGGGCCTGCGTGTAGCGCTGGATCTCGACGCGACGCTGCCCCTGCACCAGCAGGGCCGTGGTGCCGTCGGGCATCTTCAGCACGCGGCCAATGGCGAGTTCCACGCCAATGGGGTAGAGATCGCGCGGGGTTACGTCTTCGACTTCGGGTTCGCGCTGGGCCACGGCCAGGATGCGGTGGTCGGTGGCGACCGACTCGGCCACCGCCGCCAGCGATACTTCCCGGCCCACGAAGAACTGCGTGACCATATGCGGGAAGATGACCATGTCGCGCAACGGGATCACCGGCAGATGGAGCAAATCGCCGTCCGTGGCCGGGGGCGCGCCAAACTGGTTGCCGGACGGGTCGAAGTCCAGATCGAGCAACTCCGCGGGGCCGGCGTCGATGGCGACTTCGGCGCGGATATGGCGCGGCGGGCGCGTCCGTTTGCGGCGGGGCGCGGGGCGCACGTCCGGTTCGCCCGGTTCCGCCGGGGGCGCCTCGGGGTTCGGGCTGGGCGGAGCATCGTCCGTGCTCGCGGGGGGGATGGATTGTTTCTTACGTTCGGCCATGGATCGGGCTACCTCATGGGCCGGCGGTGCGCGCCGGCGCGGCGGACTCTGTGGCCCAGTATATGCGACAGGCAGGGATGCGTCAAGGTTTTGGACTCGTTTTTGCTAACCGCTAGCCAGGGGTCCGCCCGACCCGCTATGCTTTTGCGTAAAACCAGGATTCATAGTACAATACAAAGTAGATTGGCCGCTCGCTAGAGGAGGAACCGCCATGATTGAAGCGAAAGTTGATAGTATTCGGGTAAGCCTCGTGACTCAGCAGCGCGTGGTCATCCTCAAAGATCTGACAATGGAACGCTACCTGCCGATCTGGATAGGCCATTGCGAGGCGGACGCCATCGCGTTTGCGATACAAGAGGTGCCGATCTCGCGCCCCTTGACGCATGATTTACTCTGTACCATTATTAGCGAACTGGGCGCGCGGGTTACGCACGTCCTGATCAACGACCTGCGCGACGACACCTACTACGCCCGGTTGGTGCTGGATGTCAACGGCCGGCATGCCGAGATCGACTGCCGGTCCAGCGATGCCGTCGCTATCGCCGTGCGCGTCCATAGCCGCATCTATGTCGATGAGAGCGTGATGGAGCGCGGCGGTGTGACCCTGGATGGTGAGCCTGCCGGGGCCGGCGCCGAAGCCGGCGCCGACCATCCGGAGGAAGCGGGCAGCGAAGGTCCCAAGCCCGACGATGAGCGGCTGTCGGTCTTCCGGGATTTCATCAACAGCCTGGATATCGACGACATCGACCGGCCTGGCCGCGAGGAGAATCGCGGTTAGGCCCGCCGGCGGCGCCTCCTGACCTCTACAACTAGCGCAGTTTTGCACGCCTCCGGCCGCCCGGCCGGAGGCGTGTGCTGTTTTAACGGTCGCTGACTCTTACGTCCCACCCTCATGGCCCACGCAGGCGCCCGCGCCATCCCTGATTGCCGTGTTCGGGTAGACGCGGCACGCCGGGGTGTGCGGGCAGGAGTGTAAAGGAACAAGACCATGAAGAAGATGCAGCAGCGCCAGTGGAAAGATCTCCCGCCCGCCCGGCAGCGACGGCTCATTATCACCGCGCTGGTCCAACTGACCCTCACGAGCATGGCCTTGTGGGACCTGGCCCACCGGCCGGCCTCACAAATCAAGGGCAACAAGCGCGTGTGGGCGGTATTCGCGTTTGTGCAGCCTGTGGGTCCCCTCGCGTACCTGTTGTTCGGGCGCAAACGGTAAGCGCCTGCGCGGGCGGACGCATTTATCCGGCGGGCGCCTTGAGCAGCGGACTGGTGCCGCCCCAATAGCCGCGGAAGTGGTCGTAGAACAGCCAGACCTGTGCGTAGCCGGATAGCGCGCCGTAGCGGGCGCGAAACAGGTCGCCCACGCGGCGGTAGGCCGCGCCCGTCAGCCCCTTGACGCTCGGTTTCTCGCCGGGCGCCAGCGGCACCCCGGAGTGGTCGCGGCCCCAGAGCTGCTGGGCCATCTGCCAGATGTGCGTATCCACCGGCACCGCCTCGGTGTGGTCCAGGCTGAACAGGCAGACGCAATCGGCCACCTTGGGACCAACGCCGCGCAGGCCCACCAGCGCGGCATGGGCCACCGGGTAGGGCACGGTCCCCAGGCCGCGCAGCCATCCCGGCCCGCGCGCCACCAGTTGCCCGCCCAGGTCCACCAGCCGCCCCGCCCGGTAGCCCAGTCCTGTCGCGGCCTGCAAGCGCGCGGGGTCGGCGGCGGCCAGCGCGGCGGCGGTGGGGAAGGCATGGTAAATTCGCCCGTCGATGGTGTCGAGGGCCGGGCCGAGCAGCGCGCTCATGCGGCGGATGCCCGCGGCGATGCGCGGCACCTGGTTCGCGGTGGAGCAGATGAAGGACAGCAGGCACTCGTCGGGGTCCTGGCGCATCAGGCGCAGGCCCGGCGCGCGGGCGATGGGGCCGGCCAGGGCCGGATCGGCGGCGATCAGGGCCGCCTGGATGGCGGGCAGGTCCACATCCAGCAGAAACAGGTTCCGCAGCAGCGGCTCGACGTCGCCCGTCGTGGCCGCGTAGTGCAGGCGCGCCCCCTCCTGGCGCAGGGTGATGATGGAATCGCGCACGACACCTCGCCAGGCGCCGTCCGGCAGGCGCTCCCAGCGGAACGCCTGCCCGCAGGCCAGGGTATCGTCTAACGAGAACTGCCGGGGGTCGTACTCCAGAACGGGCATGCGGGGCGGCGGCTACCGCGCCGGTTCCACCGGCAAGTCGATGGGCGGGCCGACGCTGCTGCCCGTGGTGTCCACCTGCAACACCCGTTCGGCGCCGTTCGGGGCGGCCTCGCGATAAATCAGGTACTGCCCATTCGGCGTCCAGGTCAGGCTACCGGGCACAAACTGGCCCGGCTCCAGCATAATCAGGTGATAGGCCGCGCCGGCCAGCGGATCGGGGCGCACGCAGACCTGCGCGGGCGCGTTGCTGGGGTGGGTGAGCGCCGCGGCCTGCCCGGCGGGCGCCACCACCAGGTCGTCGTACTCGTCACTGGGCAGCGTCGCCAGCGGGATCAGATTGGACTCCAGCGCGCCGCCGGCCGGTAAGGTGAGGCGCTGCAACTGCTTGTCGGCCAGCAACAAAATCCAGGCAGCCTCGGTGGAGCTGTCGGGCGGCATCCAGGCATACTGGGTCACGGCTGGGCGCCGGGCGGTGTTCGGCAGCAGCGAGCGCAGCGAACTGCCGTCGGGCCGCACGCCGTAGAGGTCCAGACCATCGCGCCCCCCGGCCAGGAAGGTGATCCAGAGCCGGTCGGGAGCGACGTGCAGGCTACGCGCCTGCGCGCCGTCATTGGGCAGGCTCTGGAAGTTTGCCAGTAGCGCGCGGGCGCCGTCTGTTGTCGCCGCCAGCCGCCACAGCCCGCGCGTGCCGCCTTCTTTCGCCAGGGCGACCAGTTCATGTTCGCCGTACCAGGCCACGGCCTGGATCTCGTCGGTGTGCCAGAGTACGGTCGCGCCGGACCCGCTGAGAGTGCGCACTTCCAGTGTCTGCGCGGGCTGCCCGGCAGCCGAGCCGGCGAGCAATACCGCGAGATGCGTCAGGTCGTTCGACAGCGCAAAGCTGCGGACACGGCCGTCGGTGGTGAGTTGGTGCAGACTGTTGCCCGCGCTATCCGCTTCCCAGAGGTTGCCGTTACGCAGGAAGAGCAAGGGCGCGTAGCCGCCGCGGGGCGGGAGACCGGCGGCCGGTTGGAAGCTACGGACGACGGCATCGAACACAGCCGTGCCGTCGGGCGTGGCGAAATCGACCCCTAGATCATTGGCCGCCAGAGCGGGGCTGCTGTCCAGCGCCAGCCGGTAGACCAGCGGCCCAGCGAACAAAAAGGTGGCCTGGCGCCGGTGCCCGCTCTTTTCGCTGACGGTCCGCAGCCCGGTCAGACCGGCCACCGTGCCGGCCAGGGCCGTGACCTGGGCGCCCGGCTCCATCCAGTGCGCCACCACCTCGTTGTCGGACAGCCCGGCCCGGTTGTCGAGCACGTCCACCGCCAGCGTATAGTCCGGGGCGCCGCTGTTCGGCACGGTCCAGGGGCGGACAATGCGATGGGCCAGCACGCCGGGCGTCGGTGGCAGCCCGGCGCTCGTCCACCAGTTAGCCGGATAGTTGAAAGCATAGCCGTAGCTCTCATCGCGCACGGTATGCTGGGTGCCGGCGTCTTCGCTGGGCGTCCAGAAGGTGGCCGTGGGGCTGGCGGTATGCGCGCCGGTCGCCGTGTAGGTGGTGAGGACCGACACCACCTGGGTCGGCTGGGGCTTGGGCAGCCCCTCGGTGATAGCGACGGCGCCGGTGGGCACGGGCAAGACGATGCCCGACGTGGCGCTTGCCGCAGCCGCGTTGGCAGTTGGCACGGCGCCATCCAGGGATAGCCGGTTGCCCGCCATTTGCCAGACGAGCACACCGGCCGCCGCGACGAGCAGCATGGCGAAGCCGCTGGCGAAAGTGCCGAACAGCCGTCCGGCCTGGGGCCGTGCCCGGCGTGCCGCCGGAGCCACCGCGACCGCCCGGCGCGTAATGGCGATCTCGTCGGGCCGCGCCCTTTCATCCGCATCCAACGACTCGAGAAAGCGGGTACGCAGGCGGGCATCCGGCTGATAATAGGGCAAGCTGCCCACATGAGCCTTTGCCATCCGGTGCTGCGCGAGGAGCGCGCTACAGGTTGGGCAGGTCGCCAGGTGCGCTTCTACCTGCCGGCGTTCTGCCGGGTTTGCTTCTCCATCGACATACTTCGATACCAGCGGCCGGCACTGGGCACACTTCATCGGTCCTGATCTCCAGTTAACGACTTATAGACTTTGATGAACTTTTCCCGTCCGCGAAATACACGCACCGCGACCAGATTGGGCGCGATGCCCAGGGCGGCGCCGATCTCCTTATAGGACAAGCCCTGATGCAAATGCAGCACCAGGGCGACGCGATAATCGTCGGGCACGGCCTGGAGGGCGCGATGGACCGCGTCCTGATTGGGTACCGTCATCCCTGGATCGCCGCCGGGGGCCGGTGGCTCGAACTCTTCCAGGAACGGCACCCAGGTGATGCGCTTACGGCGGCGCAGGGCGTCCAGGGCAGTGTTGGTGGCGATACGGTACAACCACGGGGCCAGTTGCAGATCCGCGTCCGTGCGGGCCAGCGCCTGGTAGGCTTTGAGGAAGGAGTCCTGCGCCAGGTCGTTGGCCGTCTCCCAGTCGCCGACCACCCGATACAGATAGTTCACGATGGGGGTCTGATAGCGATCGAACAGGGCCGCGAAAGCCTCGCGGTCTCCGGCGCGGGCACGCTGAACTAGCGCGGCCTCGTCGGCCTCCTGGACGACGGGCGCCGCGCTCTCCGGCGCGAGGGCCGGGGGGGCAATGGGCGGGCGGGGCGGCGCGCCGGCTTCAGCCGGCTTGGCGGCGCCGATGCCCGTTAAACGGGTACGGCCCAGCATGGCGTAGCTACTGATCATTCCCAAATAGCCCTCGACGTCACAGGTGAAGCGGCAACTCTCCCAGGATAGCTGCGTCGTTGCAGCACTTCCGGTGAGGGGCAGTCGCGGGTCGCGATTACCACCTTTAAGACGCCAAAGAGCAGGCGAATATTACATCCGTATTATATCATGTCCGGCGGGGACATCCTCGTGCGGCGGGGACGGGCGCAATCGCCGGTGCATCAGCGCCCCGGCGACGACCAGGCCCAGCGCGGCCGCCAATCCCCAGGCCGACCAGGGATACACGCCCAGTACATCCTTTAATACGGGATCGGAGGCAATTAAGTTCCCTGCTACCAGCAGCAATATCGCGCCGCCCACATACACCAGCCAGGGCAGCTTGCCCAGCAGCACGGCGACCACGGTGCCGCCGGCCAGGATGACGGCCATGCTGAGCACCAACCCGATGATGAGTAGCCCCAGGTTGCCGTGCGCGGCGGCCGCCACGGCCAGCATGTTGTCCATGCTCATCGTCAGGTCGGCGACGATGATCGTGCGCAGCGCCGCGCCGAAAGTGCCCTCGGTAGCGACCCGGATGGCTTCGGCGCCGTCGCCCGGCACCAGGAGCCGGTAGGTGATCCAGGCCAGGACCAGACCGCCGCCCGCTTGCAGGAGCGGGATGCGCAACAGCAGCGCGGCCACCGCGGTGAGCACCACGCGTAACACAATCGCGCCCAGGCCGCCGATGATCATCGCGCGCTGCTTCTGCGCGGCGGGCAGGGTGCGCACCGCCATGCCGATGACGACCGCATTGTCCCCGCTGAGCAGCAGGTTGACCATGATAATACTGAAGAGTGCCGCGCCTACGTGTTCCACAACTTCCTCTCTAGCGCCGCTCTAGCGCTGCTTCCAATCGTCGTTGTCATGCTGAACGGAGTGAAGTATCTCGTCTCCATCCCGCACGCGACGAGACTCTTCGCTCCGCTCAGCGTGATAACCCAGACTGGAAGCAGTACTAGCGCCGCTTCATCAACCACCAGGTGCCCAGAACGCCCAGCAGACTGACCGCTCCGCCCGCCGCCATGCTGATCGGGGTGCTGGTGGCGTGGGCCAGGCTCCCGGCCAGGAGCGATCCGATCGGGGTGGTTCCGGCAAAGACCATCATATAGACCGCCATGACCCGTCCCCGTAGCTCGTCGGGGACGGTCATCTGGACCGTCGTGTTCGCCGTCGCGCTGAAGGACACCATCGCCGCGCCCATCACCACCAGCAAGGCCAGCGAGAGGGGGAACCACGACGACCAGGCGAAGGCCAGCAGGGTCAGGCCGAAGCAAAAGGCGGCCACGATCACGACCCGGCGGCGGGCTTGCTTGGCGCCATAGGCCAGGGCCAACCCGGCCACCAGCGACCCA
Organism: Chloroflexia bacterium; assembly: GCA_025927935.1. Next base: position 7,623 of record JAICKM010000133.1, read on the forward strand.
GCGCCCATGGTGGACATCATCAGCCCGTAGCCGTCCGCGCCTACATGCAAAATGTCGCGCGCCATCACCGGCATCCAAACCGTGAAGTTCATGCCGAAGGTGCCGACCGCGCCCACCAGCATGACCAGGGCGAACACCGCGGGGGTCTGGCGAATATAGCGGAAGCCTCCGCCCAGGTTCGCCAGGAACCCGCCCTTGGTGCCCCAACCGGCCGGGGCGGTTTGCTTGCTCGTATTGGTGAAGAAGGGCGCCCGCATGAGCAGCAACCCGGTGATCACGCCCAGGTAGCTGACCCCGTTCAGGAAGAAGCAGCCGACCACGCCGACCAGGCTGATCAGCACCCCGGCGATGGCCGGGCCGACCAGGCGCGCCGCGTTGAACACCGACGAGTTGAGCGCAATCGAGTTCATCAGGTCGTCTTTGCCGACCATCTCGACGACAAACGCCTGGCGGGTCGGCATATCGATGGCGTTCGTGGTGCCCAGCAAGGCCGCCAGCACCAGGACATGCCAGATTTGCACCGTATGCGTGAAGGCCAGCAAGGCCAGCACGAAGGCCAGGACCATCATCACCCCCTGGGTGACGACCAGGACGTTGCGCTTGGGCAGCCGGTCGGCCAGGGCGCCGCCGACCACCGACAGCAAGAGCACCGGCGCGAACTGGAGCGCGCTGGTGACGCCTAGCATCAGGTCGGCGTCCTTGCCGGCGAGTTGCAGCACCAGCCACGCCTGGGCAACGGTCTGCATCCAGGTGCCGATCAGCGAAATCAATTGCCCGAAGAAGAAGAGGCGATAATTACGGTGGCGGAGCGCCCGAAAGCCGGCGCTGAGTTTAGCCCCGCGCGTGGGCGCTGGGGCGACGAGCGGCGGCGCATCCGCCGCCAGCGTGCCCGCCCGCGCCGCCCGCGGTAGGTTCGCCGTCATGCGCTCGCCCGCCACGGCGGTCTCGACTTTGTCTGGCATACGCTCTAGTTTCCTCGATCTCTTATAGCTTTACAGTTGCGCTGTGGCCCGGCGGCGCGGCCCGGAAGCACTGGGCGGCACAGGCACGGACGCCACATGCCGCTCGTGGCGTCCGCGCAAATACGTCTCGATGTTACGTCGTCGCCAGGCCGGCAGGGGTTCCGCGGTATATGGCCGTATACCGGAACCCTGGATCGCCGTGGAACGATCCGTCCACCCGGTTCGCGGTGGACGCGGGCGGGTGCTTGTCCGCCCGCCATTTCCTCACGATGCTTACTAGTCTACTTGCTTACCTTAACGTTAACGTTAATATACGGATATTGGCTTTCTATAGCAAGGGCCTTGCCGCGCCTCTTCAGTGATCGGGCGCCGAGTTTGTGCGCTGCCGGTGCGATTCTATCCACTTTCCGCCGCGCGATTTGTGTATGAGTTGTGGATAGTCAGGCAGCGTGCCTGTTAACAAATCTGTGGAAAAATTGGTGGACAGGAAAGGGCCGCGCTGCTTTGGTCTTCCGGCACATTTGTGCTATAATGTCCTCTGTTCAGAGGTGGCCCGACCCGATGCGCGCCCGCGGTAGGGGTGCGCTGCGCGGCTTGTTAGCAAGCGACGGCGCCTTGAACGCTTTACTCATCTGCGATGCACCGTTTGCAGCCGGTGACAATCGCTTCTATGAAATAGGAGTTACATTCACGATGAAAATCATTTTGACCGAGACAGTGGAAAAGCTCGGCCAGCCTGGCGAGGTGAAGGAAGTCGCGAACGGGTATGCCCGCAACTTCCTCTTCCCGCGCAACCTGGCTATTCCGGCGACGAAGGGCGCCTTGCAGCAGGCGGCCAACCGCCGCGCCAGCGCCGAGAAGCACGCGGCGCAGCAGGTCAGCCAGGCGCAGGCCGCCGTCGATAAGCTGAACGGCCTGACCGTCCTGCTCTATGCCCGCACCGGCGAGCAGAATCGCCTCTATGGATCGATCACCCCGTCTGATGTGGCCCAGGCGCTACAGGTGCAGCACGGCCAGACCGTGGATCGGCGCCGCATCAAGCTCGATTCGCCCATCCATCGCACGGGGAACTTCACCGCGACCGTGTCGGTGGGCAATAACCTGTCGGCCAAGCTGAACCTGGTCGTGGAACCCGAGACGAACCGCACCGGCGCGTTGACCAGCGTGGCGGCTCAGGCGCCCGCCCCGCCGCCCGCCCCCGCCGAGGTTGCCCCGGTGGCCGAGACGGCTCCAGCGGCGGAGACCCCAGCCGCTGTGACGGTGGAAGCGCCCGTGGCGGAAGCGGTCCCGGAGGCGGAGACGCCCGCGGAAGCCGCTCCGGTGGCGGAAGCGCCCGTAGTGGAAGCGTCTCCGGCGGCGGACACTGCCGCTGAGGCATCCGCCGCGCCGGAGGGCGTGACTTTCGCTCCCGCCGATGTGGCGCCGGTGGCCGAGGCCGCCTCGGCCGCCGCCGGGGAACCGGAAGCGGCGCCCGAAGTCTAAGGCTCGCGGGGCATGTGAGGCGCCGGGCAACCGGCGCATGTCAGCGGTTAGTGGCCCGTGTTGAGTGCCGGCTGCTAACCTCAATCATAGGTACTAACCACTGACTATGGCTATCTCGCTGACCAACAACACCAGCCTTTATTCCGGCGGCGATGGGCCGCTGGAGCGGCCTGTTCCTTACGATCTGCAAGCAGAGGAAGCCGTGCTCGGCTCGCTTTTGCTGGATCGGGACGCGATCATCAAGGCTGCCACGTTTCTCCAGCCCACCGACTTCTACCGCGAGGCGAATGGCTGGATCTACGATTGCATCCTGGACCTCTACCACCGGCGCGAACCGCCCGACCTAGTCACGCTCTCCAGCGAACTGGACCGGCGCGGGCGGCTCGAACCGGTGGGCGGCCTGGCTTACCTGGCCGCGCTCATGCACGGCGTCCCCACTGCCGTCCACATCGAATATTACGCGCGCATTGTCGAGCGCAATGCCGTCCTGCGCCGCCTGATCAGCGTGGGCGGGCAGATCGCCGGCCTCGGTTATGAAGAGGGCCTGGATCTGCCCATTGTGCTCGACAAAGCCGAGTCGCTCCTCTTCGGCGTCACCCAGCGCCAGAGCAACGCCGACTTCGTGTCGATCAAGCGGGTGCTCGAAGAGTATTTCGACCGGCTCGACATCGTCCAGCACCAGAAGGGCAACGTGGTCGGCGTGCCCACCGGCTTCCACGATCTCGACGAACTGACCGGCGGCTTGCAGAAATCCGACCTGGTGATTGTGGCGGCGCGCCCGTCGGTCGGTAAGAGTAGCTTCGGCCTCAGCATCGCCTATAACGCCGCCGTGCTGCACGCTAAGAGCGTAGGCGTGTTTAGCCTCGAAATGTCGGCAGAACAGTTGGTCCAGCGCTTGCTATCAATTTGCAGCGGGGTCGAGGCGCAGCGCCTGCGCCTGGGCTATCTGAGCGACACTGAGTGGCAGGCGCTCAGCGATGCCTTCGGCACCATGGCCGATGTGCCCATCTATTTCGACGACAGCGCGGGCCTCACCGTGACGGAGGTGCGCAGCCGCGCCCGCCGCCTGCAAGCCGAAGCGGGCTGCGATCTGCTGATCATCGACTACCTGCAACTGATGAGCGGGCGCAAGAGCGACAACCGCGTGCAGGAAGTCTCGGAGATCACGCGCGGGCTGAAGCAACTGGCGCGTGAACTCAACGTGCCGGTGATCGCCATGTCACAGCTTTCGCGTGCCGTGGAAAGCCGCACGTCGCATGTGCCGATGCTCAGCGACTTGAGAGAAAGTGGCAGCATCGAGCAAGATGCGGACATCGTTATGTTCATTTATCGTGAGGAATTGTATAATCCCGAGACCGAGCGCAAAAACATCGCCGAGATCCATATCGCCAAACACCGGAATGGCCCGACGGGAGTCGTGCCCCTCTTCTTCAAAAATTCAATTACACATTTCAGCGATCTGGATGTGTACCGGCAACCCAGTTAAGCGTGGCCCGGAGTGACGCCGGCCCCCGAAATGGATGTGCGACGGTAAGTCGAGGGGCCTCTTATGTTTAACGGGTTCCAGAGCGAGGAGAAGCGCATCTCGCTGCCGGAGAGCTTCTTCACGTCTGTCCTCCCGCAGATCACCAACCTGGCCGAACTGAAGGTGACACTGCATGTGTTCTATCGGCTGGCGGCCCAGGTCGGGCAGCCCCGGCTGCTGAGTTACCCGGAGCTGGCTGAAGATCGGGCGCTCGCCGCCGCGCTCACGGCGGGCCGCAATCCGCGCCCCGCCGCCGAGTGGCTGCGCGAGGGGCTGGAACTGGCCGTGGCCCGCGGCACGTTGCTGCAACTGATCGTCCAGCCGGAGGGGGGCGCGGGGGACGAAGAATTCTGGTACCTGGTTAATACGCCGTTCAACAAACGCTGGCTGGCCCAGATGTGCGGCGAGGAAGCGGGCGCGGAAACGGGCGGCCTGGCCTCGGCCCAGTGGCTGGCCCTCTTGCGCGCCGAGCGCGACGCCGCGTTGGGGCGCGCGCCGGAGAGCGTGACCG
>JAICKM010000025.1 GCA_025927935.1 Chloroflexia bacterium
CGCGCACCAGCACCGGCCCGGCGTAGGCGGGCGCGGCGATCCAGAGCACTTTGCGGCCCAGCCACGGAGCCGGGAACATGTCTTGCCCCCCGGCAAACAGGCCATCGGCGCCATAGATCGGATAGACCGGGCCGGGGCCAAGCGCCGGCCCAAAGGCGGGGGCGACGGTGGCCGCCGGGCCGGCCGGGCAGGGGGCACCGGGGTCCAGCGCCGGGATCTGGAGCGGGCGGCGCAATGCAACCCAGGGTCCGGGCGGCGTGGCGGGCGGGGCCAGGGACGCGCGGACCATGACGAACCCGGCGGCCACCGGCACGGCGATGGCGATCAGGATCATCCACGGGCGCAGGCGGCGGGGCATACGTGGTCTCCTGTTGGGATGAACCGCGCTGTGCGAGCAGGCCGGGGCTTGACAGCACGCCGGGGGGCATGGTATGACAACGAGGATCGGCCCCATCCCGCGGACCACCCGGCCGGTCGCCTGGAGGCGCGCAGCAGCATGAGCGCTGATCCCGCGGCGTTACGGGCCACTTTCTACGCGGACCTGCCGATCACCCTGGCCGCGCTGGTACGCGAAGCGGCGACGCACGCGCGCCGGCAGGGCGCCCCGCTCTACCTCGTCGGCGGCGCCGTGCGCGACCTGCTGCTGGGCCGACCGCCGCTCGACATCGACCTGGTACTGCCCGGCGACGCGCCCCGCCTGGCGCGCGCCCTGGCCGCCACCCACGCCCTGCGTATGACCCAGCACGGCGCCTTCGGTACGGCGACGCTGGAGCTGACGCCCGATCTGGCCCCGCCGCCCCCGGCCAAGCCCGCGCTCGACTTTATCACCGCCCGCCGCGAGCGCTACCCGGCGCCCGGCCAACTACCGGAAGTCACCCCGGCGGGCATGGACGCCGACCTGGCGCGGCGCGATTTCACGATCCACGCCATGGCGCTGCCCCTGGAGCCGGACGGCGGCCCGCTGCTGGACCCGCACGGCGGGCAGGCCGACCTGGCGGCGGGCGTGATCCGGGCGCTGCACGCGGGCAGCTTCCGGGACGATCCGACGCGCATCTTCCGTGCCGCCCGCTACGCCGCGCGCTTTGGCTTCACCGTGGAGCCGCAGACGGCGGGCTGGATCGCCGCGGCGCTGGCCGCGGGGATGATGGACCGGCTCAGCCCGGCGCGCATCCGCCAGGAACTCCTGCGCACGCTGGCCGAGCCTGCCCCTAAAGGGGCACCTAAAGAGGCATCTCAAGAGGCACCGGCGCCCGCGCTGGATCGGCTGAATCGCATGGGCGCGCTGGGGGCCGTGGATCCGGCCTTCACCTGGGATGCCGCCTGGGCCGCGGACTTCGTCTGCACGGACGATCCGGCGGGGCGCCTGCTCTTGCTGCTGGATCGCCAACCGCCCGCCGCCCGCACGCGCATCGCCACGCGGCTGGGAGTCGAGCCGCGCCCGCTGGAGGAACTGGCGGCGCTGGCCGGGCAACAAGCCGATCTGGTCGGGGCGAGTCCGGCAGCCGTCGCTGCGCGCCTGCGGCCCTATGACCCGGCCAACTTGGCCCTCTATCGCTGCCGCGCGCCGGCCCCGGTCGCCGCCGTCATCGACCGCTACCTGGAGACGTGGCGGCACGTCCGCCCGCTGCTCACCGGGGACGATCTGCGCGCCCTGGGCATCCCGCCGGGGCCGCGTTACCGGGCGATCCTCGCCGCGTTGCGCGATGCCCGGCTAGATGGGCGTGTCCAGAGCCGGGACGACGAGATCGCCTTGGTTCGCGCCCTGATAACCTGACGCGGGCGTCTCCATAGGGCTGCTGTGGTATGAAGGTGGGACATGGGCGGACTCGAACCACCATTCTACCCTCACATACTGCTTGCGCTTCTGATTGGGTAAATCCTGGCCTTTAGATGACACGTCCCATAACGCAATGCCGTATGCCGGTTAGTCGCCCGTTGCGCGGCGCAGACGGAACACGGCGCCGCCCGCAAACAGCACCAGCAGTACCGTCGCCAGTAGCAGGCCGTTGAAGCCGAACGCGTCGATGAAGGGCACACCGAGCATCGCGCCAAGCACCTGGCCGAGGGCCAGAAACACCGAGTAGAGGCCCATCACGGCGCCACGGTTCTGCACCTGGCTCTCGGTGACATCGGCCAGGTAGGCCAGGGCCACGGGCGTAAAGCCGCTCTCGAAGAAGATCGCCGCCACCACCAGCGGCAGGAGTGTCCAGCCGCCCCACGGTCCCGGCATCAACTGCATGTTGATGGCGAACAACACCACGCAGAGCGCCAGCGCCCCGCCAAGCGACATCAGCATGATGTTGGTCTTGCGCAGCCGGGCGTAGAAGTGGCTCCAGAAGTAGATGCCAACCATCAGGGCCAGGCCGAAGATGATGAACAGGTTGCTCACCTCGGACCCGGTCCACCCGCCTTGCAACAACTGGGTCGGGCTGCGATAGCCCCGGCTCAGCAGCGGCGTCACATGGTTGAACCAGAGGCCCACCACGCCGTTGATAGCGATCCAGGCGGGCGCAAATTGCCACAACCGCCGCAGGCCCAGCAAGCTGCGATAGGACCGCAGCCGCTCGCCCCACCCCGCCGTGTGCGTGACGGCCGGTGCCTCGGCGTCGGAAGCAGCAGCGGCGGCATGGGCCGGGCGGCTCTCGCGGATGAATAAGAAGACCAGCACGGCGGCCAGGAAATCGAGCGCCGCGATCCAGTGCAACCCGTCTTCCTTCAGGAAATCCCAGAGGCGGCCGCCCACGACCGGCCCCAGCCCGATGCCCACCAGCGATCCCAGTTCGTACAGGCCCATGACGCGCCCGCGCAAGGCGGGATGGCCGCTGGTCATGTCGGAGAGGAAGCCGAGCGTGCCGGGCGTCGTGGCCGAAGTCGCCAGGCCCTCCAGCAGCCGCCCGATGGTGATGACCCACAACAGTGTGGTCAGCGGATGGAGTTGCACGGCCAGCCCGGCGATAATCGGCCCGGCCAGCAAGAAGGGCTTGCGACCGATGCTGTCGCTCCAACTGCCGAAGACCGGCGCCAGCAACAGTTCGACCACAAAAAAGGCGGTGGTCAGCCCGGCAATGACGCCAGGGTCAATCGCCTGGTTGGCGCCGCTGACCACCCGATTCAGGTAGAAGCCGAGCAGCACGCCCGTGGCCCCACTCGCGCAGCGCAAGAGGAAGCCGACCACGATCCCGGTAATCAGCGAACTGTTCAGATGCTCACGGAGACTGGATGGCGCGGGCGCAGGGGGAACCGGCGCCACCTCCGTTTGTTGCGTTCCTAACGTCAATCTGTACTTCCTTATCTCACAGCAAAGAGTCGATCTTGGCTGGCCCCAGGCGGACCTTGCGCCGAGTGCGCGGCGCCCAACTGACACCGGAATCCTGTTAAATACTTCCCACGCCGTCTCCAACCATTACATACGCAAGATTTTGGCCCACGTTACGACATAGTTCGGGAATCGGAGAATGAACGGATGTTCCAACTGACTCTACCATAGCTCGTACAACAGAGTCAAACCGCTAGACAGGCCCCTGGCTTTATGCTACACTGGCCCCATGCCTCCGCACGCCCCATTTCCTTTCACGGCCCTTGTGGGCCAGGACGAAGTGAAGGATGCCCTGATCCTGGCCGCGGTCAATCCGCGCGTCCAGGGGGTGCTGCTGATCGGACCGAAAGGCACCGGCAAGACAACCGCCGTGCGCGGGCTGGCTGATCTGCTGCCGGAGATCACCCATAGCCTCTGCCCCAACGGCTGCGAACCTAACTGGGCCTTGCAGGACCCGGAGCGGCTCTGCCCCGACTGCCGGGACAAGCTCAATCGCGGCGAGCCGATCTCCTATATCGCCCGCCAGGCCGTGGTCGAGCTACCGCTCAACGCCACGCTGGACGACGTGGTGGGCGGCGCGAACGTCCGCCTCAGCCTGGAGCAGCAGCATCTGCGCTTCGACCCCGGTATTCTGGCCCACGCCCACCAGAACATCCTCTATATCGACGAGATCAACCTGGTGGCGCAGGAGGTGCTCGACGCCATCCTCGACGCCGCCGCCACGGGCTATTGCGTGGTGCGCCGGGGGCGGTTAGCGGCTTCCTATCCATCGCGCTTTGTGCTGATCGGTTCGATGAACCCGGAGGAGGGCTTCTTGCGCCCGCAGATCATCGACCGCATTGGCCTGCGGGTGGTCGTCGGCGCGCTGACCGACCCGCTGGAGCGGCTGACCATCGCCCGCCACGTCCATGCCTTCGGCGATGACCCCGAAGCCTTCGCGGCCCAGTATGCTGGACTCACGGCGGCGGCGGCGGCGAGTATTGCCACGGCGCGCGCCGCGCTGCCCACCGTGCGGGTCAGTCCCGCCGCCGAGGAAGCGGCCATCCGCCTGATCACCCGCCTGGGCATCGAGTCGAACCGCACCGAGATCGTACTCTTCGAGGCCGCCCGCGCCTACGCCGCCATCGACGAGCGTACCGAGGCCACGGTTGAGGATGTGCGGGCCGTGGCGCCGCTGGTGGTGCGGCGGCGGCGCAGCCTGGGCACAGATGCCTTCTGGGCCGCCACCCGCGAGGAAGAATCGCTCATCCAGGCCGAACTCGCCGCCCTGCAACCCCGCGCCCCTCGCACACGCCGCCCGCCGAAACCTGCCACGGCCCCCGCGGACCCCCGCCGCGACGGATCAGGGCGCGGCTAGCGAGACGCGGTTGCCGGCCCGCTACTGAGAGTCAATCGGTCCGCTAATCAGCCTGGCCACAGAATCGATGTGTGCGGGGCGGGTTTACACACCGCTGAAGGCGCTGAAGCCACCGTCCACCGGCACGACGATGCCGTTGACAAAGCGCGCGCCGGGGCTGCACAGCCAGATCAGCGTGCTGAGCAACTCCTCCGGCTCGCCGAAGCGGCCCGCCGGGGTGTGATCGATGACCAACTGCCCGCGTGGGGTGAGCGACCCGTCGGGGTTGAGCAGCAGCGCCCGGTTCTGCTCCCCGATAAAAAAGCCCGGCGCGATCGCGTTGACGCGCAGCCGCCCGCCAAAGGCGCGGGCCAGTTCCACGGCCAGCCAGCGGGTGGCGTTCTCGACGCCGGCCTTGGCGATGCCGTAGCCCGCTACCCGCGTCATGGCCCGCGCCGCCGCTATCGAGGAGATGTTGACGATGCAGCCCTGCCCGCCGCGGGCCAGCGCTTCGCCGAAGACCTGGCTGGGCAGCAGCGTGCCCATCAGGTTCAGGTCAATGACAGCCTCCATTTCCTCGACGGGCAGATCGAAGAAGGAGTGGCCGGGCGCGAGTGTGGCCGCGGGCATATTGCCGCCCGCCGCGTTGACCAGCACGTCGAGCCGCCCCCACTGCTCCACAACAGCCTCGCGGCCGGCTTCCAGTTGTTCGCGGTCGCGCACATCCGCGGGCAGGGCCAGTGCGGCCCCGCCCGCAGCGGCGATGGCCTGGACCACGGCCTCGGCGTGGTCGCGGCGGCGGCCCAGCACGCCGACCTTCGCGCCGGCCTGTGCCAACTCCTGAGCGATCATCCCGCCGAGCACGCCCGTGCCCCCGGTGACAATGGCGACCTGGCCCGCCAGGCTGAACATTTCGGGTAGTACGCTGTTCGCCGGGCCAGGCACTTGTAGCTCTGGAGTTGGGATCACCTGGCGCTGTTTCACTAATTGCAAACCTGTCATCTGCATACCTATTCCTTTATCGTGCCGGCTCCCCGGTTTCGGGGCCGCGATACACCCTTTGGACCAGGCCACGGACTCGCTCATGCATCATGCCACGCAAGGTTTCCAGCAACATTGGGCGCCCGAAGGCGCGGCCCGCTCTCGGGCCGCGCCTCGTGCCTGCACACCGCTATCGGCTCGCGGCGGCGCCTGCCGTCGCCACCCCGTCTGCCGGCTTCGCGGCTGCCGCGCCGGCCGGTTGCTGTACCGTGCCGGCCGGCGCGGCCTCCACCGGCTTGACCCAGAACTCGCGCAAAACATAGGCCGCCATTTTCGGCGTGCGGATCCGGGTGAAGATACCCTTCATGTTCAGGCCGCCCACACGCATGATGCTCTGTACGGCGGCGAAGTCGGCGAAGTTCCAAACCTGCATCCCGGCCACGTACTCTTTGCGGCCCGCCACTTCCAGGTGGCCGCGGATGTAGGCCGCCTGATACTCTTCCGTCCACATCACATCGGGATGCCCGTGCATGCCCGCCATGGTGTCGGCGCCGAACTCGGTCATGATGATCGGTTTGTGCCACATCTCCCAGACCTGATCGAGTTCCTGTTCCAGGGATGCCATCGCCTTGTCCAATTCGCCGCCCAGCACGTACCACCCCCAGTAGCGGTTCATGCAAATCACGTCGCAGTTTTGCATCCAGTCCTGCGGGCCGCCCATCACCGTCACCAGCGTGACCAGCCGGGTCGGGTCCAGTTCCCGCGCATGGGCCAGCAGCGTGTCGAGGAAGGTCTTCCCCCGCAGCACCGAGGGATCGCCACTCTTGGAACCGCCGACCGTGCCCAGGTTCATCGTCGAGGGCATCGGCTCGTTGGCGACGCACCACATCACCACGGCGGGGTGGTTCTTGTCGCGAGTGATCAACTCATCGATCTGCTGCAAACACATGCGCAGGCGGATCGCCGCGTTTTCGTCGTTCTCGAACTGCAAACTGACGGCCGGGATCTCGTCGATGATCAGGAAGCCCTGGCGGTCGGCCATCTGCATTTCTTCCTCGCTGTAAGGGTAATGCGAAGTGCGATAGCTGTTGGCGCCAGTCCAGCGCATCAGTTGGTAATCCTTGACCAGCAAGGGCAGATTCAGGCCCTTGCCGCTGGCGATGAAGTCCTCATGGCGGCCAAAGCCGTTCATCTGCACCGGCTGCCCGTTGAGCAGGATCCGGCCGCCGTCCACTGCGATGGTGCGGATGCCCACCTGCAACGTATAGCGGTCACTGTCCGTGGCAACGGTCAACTCGTAGAGGTAGGGGTCTTTGTCGGACCAGAGGCGGGCCTTGGGCACGGTTAGCGTTGCCTCGGCCACGCCGTCCTTGAACGTCAGATCGGCCCGCACCGGTTCGGCGCCGCCGGTCAGTGTGACCGTGCCCTGCGCCGTCACAGCTTCGTTCAGCCGGGCCGTGACTTGCACCCTGCCGCTCGTGCCGTCAATGCCCGTGACAACGCTGACATCTTCGACATGGGTCTGCGACAGGCTGTAGAGCACGACCGGGCGGTCGAGGCCCGCGAACGGGAAGAAATCATAGGTGGTGCGCGGATAGCTGGCGAAGTTACCCAGCGCGGTGGTCATGTTGCCGGCCGGGACACGGGTCGGCTTCAATTCATTCTCGACGCTGATAGCGACGACGTTCTCGGCGTCCCACTTGACCAGATTCGTAATCTCGAAGGCAAAGGGCAGATGCCCGCCGTCATGCTCGCCTACTTTGCTGCCGTTGACGTACACCGTGCCATGGTACGATGCCGAGCCGACGCGGAGGAAGATCCGCTGGCCCTGCCAGCTTTGCGGCACATAGGTCCGTTTGACATACCAGGCCAGGTCGAGGTAGTTGAAGAGATCTTCGTATTGCTCATTCCAACTGCCCGGCACCGCGATCGGGCGCGACTCGGAGAGGCCGTTGAACCACTTGTCCTGTTCGCCGGTGTGGTCCGGGTCAGTTTTGAAATCCCAGATGCCCGAAATGTCGAGCTTGTTGCGAAAATCGTTCTGCTGCGGGTACAACATGGTATGCTCCTTTTCCTTCACTACGGTTACAGTTGCAGTTCAATTTGGACGGTTCAATCAAGATGTGCTAGGCGTTAGCGGGCGCGGCGGCTTGCTCGCCGGTCAGTTGTTGCTTCAGGCGTTCCTGGTCGCGCGGGTAGAACCGGTAGAATGCGAACCAGAAGAGGGCGTTGATGGCGTAAGGGATTGTGATCAGGCCGAGCATGACCGGGCGCAAGCCGTACTGCTGGGCCAGGTCGCCCAGGGCCAGGGAGAGCAGAGCGGCAATGGCCCCCTGGATGAAGGAGAACAGCAGAGCGAAGGCCGTGCCCCGGTATTGCGGCAGCACCACGCTGGAGACCATCGGCAGCACACAGCCGGAGAAGCCGATGGATCCGACCAACCCGAAGATCAGCCAGATGCCGTATTCGAGCACATGGTTGCTGCCCCAGTCGATCTGCATGGCGAGGAAGCTCAGCACGGCGAAGGCCGCCAGGTAGAATTGCATCAAGGTGATGCGGCCGGTGCGCGGGTTGCGCTTGGCAAACCAGTCGCCCAACAGGCCGCCCAGGAATGAACTGACGGTGAAGCCCAGCAAGAACACCGAGTAGATGACGTTCGCCTCCTGCGTGCTGTAGTGGCGCACATCGACCAGGAAGGTCACCAGGAAGGCAAAGAGCACCAGGCTGGTGATGAACAGGAGTTGGACGCCAAGCAGGGCCACCGTGGGGATCGCCAGCAACCGCGGCACATGGGAGAACTTGAAACCCTCTTCCTTGGCGGGTTCCGGGGCCGGCTCGTCGGCGGTGGCGGCGACGGCGATGCCGCCGGCCTTGCGCGGGTCGGTCACGAATATCCAGGTCATGATGCCGGACAGGACGCCGATGCCGCCCATGATATACATGCCAATGCGCCAGCCCTGGTTATCCGGGACGCCGGCCAACTGGCCGAGCAACGGCGTGATGACGATGCCAAGGAAGCCGCCGATACTGCGCAGGCTGCCGTAGACCTTGCCGCGCTCCTCGGGCTTGAACAGATCGGAGACCAGCCCATTGGAGATCGGTTCGCTAGCCACGGTGCCGGAGACGCCAATGGCGTACAGGAGCAACAATCCGTTGAAGTCCTGGGCCAGTCCGGCGGCCATGGTCCAGATGCCCCACAGCGCGGTGACGACCAGGATGAGCTTGCGGCCGTAGCGGTCGCCGAGCATGGCCCAGATGGGGCCAAAGATCATGCGGGCGAATTTGCCGACACTGGTGAGCACGCCCAGGGAGCCGAGGGTCAGGCCGAGATCGGCGCGAATCACGGGGAAAAGGCCATTAATCAGCCCGCCCTCCGAGTTCTCGACCGTTTGCAATAGGGACAAGACTACGACGGTAAGCCACCGCTTTTTGGCGATAGGAGGCGCGGCCTCCTGTGGCGCTACGGACCCAACTGATGTCACGGTACTCATTTCAGCCCTCCTTGACTGATCCGGCCCCCCCTGGCCGGTGCGCACGTTCTCGATAAATACTTCACCTGGTCACTTGCGGATGCGCTAGTGTCCTCGCACATTTCGTCTTGGACTTGCTACATCGGACTTGTATCCATAGTACTTCCCAGCCGGCCCGCTGTGGTATCCGCACAGTACCCCACCGGGATACAAAAAGTGATACAATGGCCTTAGCGGTGGAACAGCCGCCCCACGGTCCCGATGGGCATCGCGGTGCCGGTCGGGCCAAGGAGCACTCGATGGATCATGCCGCAACTTTTGGCGGGTGGCTCACGCAGTACCGCCAGGCATTACACCTGCAACGGGCGGAACTCGCGGCCCGCATAGGCTGCGCGGTCGTCACGCTACGCAAGATCGAGGGGGACGAACGCCGGCCCTCGCGCGAGATGGCTGAGCGCCTCGCCGATGTCCTCGCCATTCTCCCGCCGCAGCGTGACGTTTTTATCCGGGTGGCGCGCGGGGAACTGCCCCTCACCCGCCTGGCCCTCCCTGCGCCCGCCGCTCCCGGCCCCACGAATCTACCTGCCCCAACCACCGCGCTCGCCGGGCGCGAGCGGGAAGTTACCGACATCCAAACCATCCTGTCGCGCCCGGAAGTGCGACTGCTGACCATCACCGGGGCGCCGGGGGTCGGCAAGACGCGCCTGGCGCTGGAGGCGGCGCACGGGCTGAGCGCCGCCTTCGCGGATGGGGTCTTTTTCGTGGCGCTCGCACCCTTGAGCGATCCCAAGCTCGTCCTCGTCACCATAGCGCACGCGCTACATGTGGGCACATCCGGCGGACAGATTCTCGACGAGCGGCTGGGGCGCTACCTGCGCACGCGGCGGGTCTTGCTCGTGCTGGATAACTTCGAGCATCTAGCGGCTGCGGCGCCGCAACTCAGCGGGCTGCTGGGGGCCGCGCCGCGGCTCAAGCTCCTGGTGACCAGCCGGGTCGCCCTCGAACTCTCTGGGGAGCATCGCTTCACCGTGCTGCCGCTCGCCGTGCCGCCGTCCGCCGATAACCTGCGGCAGCCACTCACCGTCGCGCAGGCTCAGGAGCGCTACCCCGCGGTCGATCTGTTTATCCAGCGAGCACACGCGGTCAACCCCAATCTCATATTGACCGAAGCCAACCTGCGCGCCGTGGGCGAGATCTGCCGGCACCTGGATGGGTTGCCGCTGGCTATCGAGTTGGCCGCGGCGCGCGCCGCGCTCTTCACACCACAGGAACTGCTGGCCCGCCTCGATGATCGGTTCGCGTTGCTGACCAGCCGCGCCCGCGATCTGCCCGCGCGCCACATGGCGCTCGGAGCCGCCATCGAATGGAGCCATAGCCTGCTCGCGGCTAATGATCAACAGTTGTTCCGGCGGCTCAGTGTGTTCGTGGGTGGATGCACGCTGACAGCGGCGCAGGAGGTGTGTAACGACGACAGCGCGGATGGGAACGATCTCGTCGGCGGGATCGCCGCGCTGGTCGCCGGGAGCCTGTTGCAACGCCAGGCGGGCGCCGACGGTCATTCGCGCTACGAGATGCTGGAGACGATCCGCGAATATGCCGCGCGCCAACTGGTCGTGAGCGGGGAGTCGGAGGCGCTACGCCGGCAACACGCGGCTTACTACCTGCGGCTGGCCCAGGCCGCCGAGCGCATATGGGATGGGCCCGCGGAGTGGGACTGGCTGACCCGCCTGGTGGCCGAGCGCGACAACCTGCGGGCGGCCCTCCGCTGGGCGCTCGATACCCAGGACGCGGCGCTGGCGCTCCGGCTCAACGCCGCCCTGTTCTCCTTCTGGAACCTCTGCTCGGCGCTCCCCGAAGCGCGCCGCTGGATCGGCGCGGCGCTGGCACTGCCCCGGCCTGCCTCTAAAGAGGCTCCGGCCCCCGACCTCGACCTGCTTGAGGCCAAAGTGCTGAACGTGGCCGGCTACGCGGCGGCGGGGATGGCCCAGTATGCCCAGGCGGCCGGCTACTTCGATCAGGGCCTGGCCTTATACCGGGCACTTGACGACAGCCGCGGGATTGCCTGGTCCTTACGGGGCCGCGCCTTCACCCATATGCTGCGCGAGGAGTACGCGGCGGCGGAGCAACTATACACTGAAAGCCTGCGGCTCTGTGAAGCGCGCGGCGATGCCTGGGGCCATGCCTGGTCGCTGTACGCACTGGCTTTCTTGCAGCTCGCGCAGGGCGATCTGGTGGCGGCGCGGCCCGCGCTGGAGGATGCCCTGGTGCTGCTGAACCGGCAGAACATGCCGTTCGCCGTCTTTCGCGCCTGGCTCGCGCTGGGCGACGCCCTGTTCGAGGCGGGCGATGTTACGGGCGCGGAGACGCGCTATCGCGAGGCGCTGCTGCTCAGCCGGGAGACGCCGCTGCTGACCTTTATCACGACCGGCCTGGAGGGGCTGGGCATGGTCGCGGCGGCGCAGGAGCAGCCTGGCCGCGCCGCGCGGCTCTGGGGCGCCGCTGAGGCGCTGCGCGAAGTGACCGACGAACGGCGCTGGCCGGTCTTCCAGCGCATCTATGACCGGGTGGTTCTGGCCGCCCGCCGGCAGCTATCCGCGCCGGATTGGGCGGCGGCCTGGGCGGCGGGGCGCGCCCTACCGGCCGACCAGGCCGTGGCCGAGGCGCTGCAATCCACGGATCCGCTCCCGCGCCTCGGTGAAGAGTCGCTGCTTGTTGGGCGCGTCCTGATCTACTGATCGGCCTCCCTGTCTCGTAGTCCGCACCCGTCCCGGCCACGGAG
Source organism: Chloroflexia bacterium (assembly GCA_025927935.1). Next base: position 11,883 of record JAICKM010000025.1, read on the forward strand.
GTTTCGCGGCCACGTATCACCCCGGCATCCCACACGCAGCATCCCCCGCCGGCAGACGCCCGCCGGCTCCGCCGCGAGGCGATCAACCGCTTCCGGTTTTGCCGTCCTGGCCCGGATATACGGGGAAAGCAAGCAGTTGGTGGGACGGCGGCCAGCAACCGATTGGGCGCCGGTCCGTTTGACTGGAGTATCCATGGTATAGGCGCAGCGCGCCGCGTTGGTAGCACTTATTGGTAGCACCGAAAGGAGTATCGGATGAGTGGAGTACGAGTATTAGTGGGCACGCGCAAGGGCGCGTTCATCCTGACGGCGGATGGCAAGCGCGACCGGTGGGACGTGAGCGGCCCGCACTTCGCCGGCTGGGAGATGTACCACCTCAAGGGGTCGCCCGTGAACCCCAACCGGCTGTATGCGTCGCAGTCCAGCGGCTGGTTCGGGCAGACGATCCAACGCTCCGACGACGGGGGCAAAACGTGGGAGCCGGTCGGCAACGAGTTTGTGTACGACGGGGTGCCCGGCACGCACCAGTGGTACGACGGCACGCAGCATCCCTGGGAGTTCGCCCGCGTCTGGCATCTCGAACCGTCGCTGACCGATGCGGATACGGTCTATGCCGGGGTGGAAGACGCCGCCCTGTTCCGCAGCACGGACGCCGGCAAGACCTGGCAGGAGCTGTCCGGGCTGCGCCGCCACCCCTCCGGGCCGTCCTGGCAGCCGGGCGCCGGGGGCATGTGCCTGCACACGATCTTGCTCGATCCGGGCAATCCCGACCGGATCTTCATCGCCATCTCGGCGGCGGGCGCTTTCCGCACCGACGACGGCGGCCAGACCTGGAAACCGATTAACCATGGCCTGCATTCGCAGGGCATCCCCGAGGAGGAGGCCGAGGTGGGCCATTGCGTCCACCGCATCGCGATGCACCCGGCCCGCCCCGACGTGCTGTTCATGCAGAAACACTGGGACGTCATGCGCAGCGACGATGCCGGCGATTCGTGGCACGAGGTCAGCGGCAACCTGCCGTCCGACTTCGGGTTCCCCATCGCCGTGCACGCCCACGAACCGGAGACCGTCTATGTTGTCCCGATCAAGAGCGACTCCGAGCATTTCCCGCCGGAAGGCAAGCTACGCGTCTACCGCAGCCGGACGGGCGGCAACGAGTGGGAAGCCCTCACGGCCGGGCTGCCGCAGAGTGACTGCTATGTGAACGTGTTACGCGACGCGATGGCCGTGGACTCGCTCGATTCGTGCGGGATCTACTTCGGGACCACCGGCGGGCAGGTGTACGCATCCGCCGACGGCGGCGACACCTGGTCGGCCATCGTTCGCGATCTGCCGTCGGTCCTCTCCGTCGAAGTTCAGACGCTGCCATGATCCGCGTCGTACTCCCGGCCCATCTGCGGACGCTGGCGCGTATCGACGGAGACGTAGAGATGGAGATTGACGGACCGGTCACGCAGCGCGCCATCCTCGATGCCATCGAGGCTCGCTATCCGATGCTGCGCGGGACAATCCGCGACCATGTAACCCAGCGGCGCCGGCCGTTCGTGCGGTTCTTTGCCTGCGCGCAGGATCTGTCGCACGAGTCGCCGGATACCCCGCTGCCCGACGCCGTCGCGCGAGGGACGGAACCGTTTATGATCATTGGCGCCATGGCCGGCGGCTAGCCCACCGAGCATAGTGCCAACTGCGAGCGATCTCCTGCCGCGGATTGACTGCACCGGCCCGTTACTGGGCCGGCGCCACCGGCACGCGCGCCGCCACGGCGCGCGTGCCCCAGGAGAATAAAATGGACCAGGACGCTCACGGCCATTACGTATCCGTCAACGGCCTCAATATGTACTACGAGATTCACGGCACCGGCCAGCCCCTGGTGCTGCTGCACGGCGCTTTTTCGGCCATCGGCACCTCTTTCGGGGCGCTCATCCCGACCCTGGCCGCAAGCCGGCAGATCATTGCCTTCGAGTTGCAAGGCCACGGGCGCACCGCCGATATTGATCGACCCTTGAGCCTGGAGGGGATGGCGGATGATATCGCCGCCGCCCTACCGCAACTGGGTATCGATCAGGCCGACATCTTCGGCTACAGTATGGGAGCCGGCGTCGCGCTGCAGGTGGCCCTCCGGCACCCGGAGGTAGTACGCAAACTCGTGTTCGCCTCGGCCACCTTCAACTTGAGCGGCGTTCACCCTGGGCTGATGGAGGGAATGGCGGACATGACGCCGGAGATGATGTTTGGATCTCCCTGGCACGATGAATACATGCGCATAGCGCCCCATCCGGACTCCTTCGCCACGCTGTTCGCCAAGAAGACACAAATGGATCGGAACATCCAGGATGTCCCGGCCGAGGCCATCGCGGCGATCAAGGCACCGACCCTGCTGATCATCGGGGATAGCGATCTCGTCCGCCCCGAGCACGCGGTGGAAATGTTTCGGTTGCTCGGCGGCGGTGTTTTTGGCGACATGGCCGGTCTGCCGAACTCCCAACTCGCGGTGCTCCCCGGCACCACGCACGTTACCGTCGTGACCCGCGTGGATTGGCTGGTTTCGATGATTACGGCGTTTCTCGACGCGCCGATGCCCAACGCCCGGTGAGGGGCCGGCGCACTGCCCGCCCCGGATAGCATCGGCCCTACGAGGTACCTGTTATGTGCAGAAACATCAAGCCCCTCTTCAACTTCGACCCGCCCGCCACCGAGGACGAGATCCGCGCGGCGTCCTTACAATTCGTGCGCAAGGTAAGCGGCTTCAACACGCCATCCAAAGCCAACGAAGCGGCCTTCCTCGAAGCCGTGGACGAGATCGCCGCCGCCGCGGGCAAGCTGCTCAGCGCCCTGGCAACGAACGCACCCCCGAAGGACCGCGACGAGGAGGCGGCCAAGGCGCGCGCCCGCTCTGCTCAGCGGTTTTCCAGGTGAGACAAGACCGCCTGTTGGTCAAGAAGCCGCACCCCTCTCTGTGACCGGATCGCGGATCTGCCGCCCAGCTATCGGGCGGCGGGGACAAGCATCAGCCGGTGGGGATTGTCCCCACCGGCTGACAAGCGCGGCCCGCCAACGCCTTTGCCCGTGGTAGTCGCCTACCGGGGAAGCGGATCGGGATGTGTGCCGGGGCGCTCCATGATCTGGGCCAAGGCGGCCTGGGCGTCCACGATCTCCTGCGATGGTAACGCACAGGTGTAGATGCGCCCCTCCAACGTATGCAGGCTAAGTTCCTCGTTCCAGGGCGAACGTTCGACCTGGGTAATCGTGGCCGTCGGCACGCGCAGTGCGCTGTCGCCCTCGGCCACTTCCACATATGCGGGCCAGATCGTAAAGCGTAGCTCAAGTCCCTGATACTCGAAGAGTGGTAGGTGCGGCATGGGAATCTCCTTGCTAACTATAGATAGGGCGCCCGTCATGGGTAATGGATGGGTAGAGGATGTTAATCGCTACATCGTGGTGGACAGGGAACGCCGTCACATAATCCCGACAACGTTCGACCGCCAAGCTGTGAATCACCGGCAGCACGGGGGCTAGATCAAGGGTGTGGCCCTCCGTCTGCAACCACGGAACCACGTCCTATCCGGCGATAAAGACGTGCCCGTCTGCGTGTAACCAGAGCATGGCCTGTGCCACAGTCGCGGATTAGAACAGCGCGCCGGGTTGCAGCCGGGGCCGCGGACCACCGCTGGAGATCCGGCCCGAAGCGCGGTATAATTTCGTGGCAAAGGCCAGGAGTATACCGTTAAGTCGCCCGCAACTACGCGAGGAGCGCGCACCATGAGCATGGAACACGTGGACGTTCTGATTGTCGGGGCCGGGCTTTCCGGCATTGGCGCCGCCTATTATCTACAGAACCGCTGCCCGGCGAAGAGCTATGCCATCCTCGAAGCCCGCGCTGCTATCGGCGGCACCTGGGATCTGTTCCGCTATCCGGGCGTGCGCTCCGACTCCGATATGTATACGCTCGGCTACACCTTTCGCCCCTGGCGCGATGCGAAAGCGATTGCCGGCGGCCCGGCGATCTTGAAGTACATCCGCGAGACGGCGGCGGAGTACGGTATTGAGCCTAAGATCCGCTTCGGCCACCAGGTGCGGCGAGCGACGTGGTCCTCTCGCGATGCGCGGTGGACGGTGGAGGCGGAACGCGGGGCGGGCCAGGAGATCGTGCGCGTCACCTGCAACTTCCTCTATATGTGCAGCGGCTACTACGACTATGCCCAGGGGCACACCCCAACCTGGCCCGGTGTCGCGCAGTTCACCGGGCGCATCGTGCACCCGCAGCAGTGGCCCGCCGACCTGGATTATGCCGGCCAGCGGGTGGTGGTAATCGGCAGCGGGGCGACCGCCGTCACGCTGGTCCCGGCGCTGGCCGCGCAAGCGGCGCATGTGACGATGCTGCAACGCTCGCCGAGCTACATCGTGGCGCTGCCATCGCAGGATGCCGTTGCCAACTGGCTGCGCCGCCACCTGCCCCCGAAGCCGGCGCATGGGCTGGCGCGCTGGAAAGCCGTGCTGTTCGGGATGTATTTCTACAATCTCACGCGCCGGCGCCCCGCCGCCACCAGGCAGATGCTCCTGCGCATGGTACAGCAGCAGCTTGGTCCCGACTACGACGTCGCCACGCATTTCGCGCCCCGCTACAACCCGTGGGATCAGCGGCTGTGCCTGGTGCCCGACGGGGACCTGTTCATGGCGATCAAGTCCGGTAGAGCCTCGGTGGTCACCGACCAGATTGACACGTTCACCCCAACCGGTATCCGGTTGCGCTCCGGGGAAGAACTTCCCGCCGACGTCATTGTGACCGCCACCGGCCTCACCCTCAAGCTGCTGGGCGGGGTGCAACTGGTCGTGGACGGCGGCCCCGTGGATCTGGCGCAAACGATGAGCTACAAGGGGATGATGTACAGCGACATCCCGAACCTGGCGTCGGCCTTTGGCTATACCAACGCCTCCTGGACGTTGAAGTGCGAGCTGATCGCCCGGTATGTCTGCCGCTTGCTGAATTACATGGACCGGCACGGCTACCGCCAATGCACGCCGCGGCAACAGGACCCGTCCATCACCGCCGAGCCCCTGCTGAACTTCACCTCAGGCTATGTCCAGCGTGCGCTCACCACACTGCCCCATCAGGGGTCCAAGCCGCCCTGGAAGCTCTATCAGAACTATGTGCTCGATCTGCTGACTCTACGGTTCGGCGCCGTGAACGACGGGACGCTGGAGTTCAGGCGCCGAGGCCGGCGGGCGGCGCGCCCCGTGCGGCGAGGCCAGGCATGGTAGAGCACATGCGGCTGGCGAACCGCACGGCGGTCGTGACCGGCGCCGCAGGCGGGATCGGTCGGGCCATCGCCATATCGCTGGCGCGCCGGGGGTGCCATCTCGCGCTGGCCGACATCGATGAAGCGGGGCTCGCGCGCACGGCGGCGCTGGCCGGGGCGCACCGCATCCACGTGAGTTCCCACCGGCTCGATGTCGCCGATGCGCACGCCGTGGCCGCCTTCCCCGCCGCCGTGCAGGCCGCACACCCCGGCGTCGATCTACTGGTGAACAACGCCGGGGTGGCACTGGGCGGCACGTTTGAGCAGGTCAGCGACGCCGACTTCGAGTGGCTATTTGGGATCAATTTCCGCGGCATGGTGCGCATGACACGCGCCTTCCTGCCCTTGCTGAAGGCAAGCCCTGACGCGCGGATCGTGAACCTGTCGAGCGTATTCGGTTTGATCGCGCCGCCCGGCCAGACGGCGTATGTCGCCAGCAAGTTCGCCGTGCGGGGCTTCTCGGAATCGCTACGCCACGAACTAAAAGGCACGCGAGTCGGCGTCACGGTCGTCTACCCCGGCGGGATTGCCACGGCCATTGCCGCCCACGCACGTATGCCCGCGAGCATCCCCGCCGCAGAGGCGGCCCGCCAGCGGACAGCGTTCGCGAAAATCCTCAAGCTGCCACCGGCGGTCGCGGGCGAGACGATTGTCCGGAGTATCGAGCGCCGCAAAGCCCGCGTCCTGGTCGGCGGGGACGCCCACCTGATTGCCACCATCGAGCGCCTGGCACCCGTGTCCAATTGGCCGCTGCTCGCGCGGCTTATGAGGGATAACTGACTGCGGGGGTCCACCGATTCCGACAGCGGATGGAATCCAGGTGACCAGGATTCAGGCACTGCGTAGCCTGGTGTGTATACCCCCGCCTTTTTAGTGCGCTCGATGGCGAGGTAGGCGCCGCATCCAGCGCTGCCACAAGGGCCGCGCCCTCGCAGGCAGGCGGCGGTACTGGTTAGGCGGGTAGGCGCGCACGGGTGAGTCTGGTGGTTTCTGTAGGCTTGTAATCCCATACCGGCGGCTGTATACTTGAGTCGTCTCACCAAGTCCCCAACATTCACCAACATGCCGGCCCGGGATTTCACTCTACTCCGCGATCTCCTCTCCCAATTGATCGCGCCCTGCTGTTACCTGTTTGCCGGCAGCCGGCGCAGAATGATCCAGGCCCCATGTCCTGGCGGAAGGGTCCCGCTATGACGCGCAAGACCGCCCGCGTGGAGCACGATACACTCGGAACCGAGGTGGCCGCCGGCGTGATTACCATGGACCGGCCCCCCTGGCTTGCCTGGTTGGAGCGCACGCCCCCTTTCGCGGTGGGCGGTCCGGCAGGACCTTTCACCGCCCACAAGGAAACGCGAGCCACCGGTGGTACGGACGGGGATAGCCTATCGGCACTGTCCAGGGTGCCGTGCGGGGATGCGACCTGGGCATGGCACCGGAGCGGTTGAACTAGAGTTTGCACCCATCCATGCGCGCCTACCACGATGCTGCGAAGAGGAGAGCCGCAATGTCTATGACCATCCGCCCGCGATTTCCGGCAGCACTGCTGCTGATTGGCTCCCTTTTATTGAGTGCCTGCGGCGGGAACGAGCCATCCGTGACGGGCGCGCCGGTCGCGCCCACCCACACGACCGCAACCGGAGCGCCGGCCGCGACCTCCGGCTCCAGCGGCGGCAGCCCCGGCACCTTCAAGTTTGACCCGGCCGCCTATCACAAGAATGCGATCGAGCCGGGTGCTCAGTTGCGCGTCTCCAGTTGGGGCGATCCGTCGGAGCAAAAGGTGGTCATCGACGCGCTCGCGCGCTTCCATCAGGTCTATCCCGAGGTCAAGATCACCTATGAACCGCAGCCGTCCGGCTATGGGACCAAGCTGCTCGCGCAGATCAAGAGCAACTCGCAGCCCGACGTCTTTTACCTCGACGTGGATCTGCCCTACCAACTCATTCCCAATCACCTGCTGTTGGACCTCACGCCGGCCCTGACCGAGGTCGGGCGCAGCAAGGACGACTACTTCTCCAGTCTCACCGCCGTCTTCCTCGGCCAGGACGGTAAGGTCTACGGCCTGCCCAAGGATTTCACCAGCATGGCCCTCTTCTATAACACCGATATGGTCAAGACCCCGCCCAAGGCCGGCTGGACCCAGGACGACTTCACGGCCTGGGTCCAAGAGAACACGGCGGGCAGCGGCCAGACGCAGGTCCTCGGCTTCGCGACCGATCTCGTGTTTTTCCCCTACTGGGGCAACTTCGCCCTCGCGAACGGGGCCCAGGTGCTCGACAACGGCAAGTGTGCCATCAACAGCCCTGCGGGCGTCTCCACCCTTGACTGGTTGGCTGGCCTGTACCAGGATAAGGTCCTCACGCGCTCCTCCGACGTCGGCGCCACCTGGGAGGGAGAAGCCTTCGCCAAGAAGCGGGCGGCCAGCATCATCGTGGGCGGCTGGGCCAACCCCTTCCTGAATGACCCCCAAGCGGCCTTCGACATACACTATGACGCGGTCCCGCTGCCGCTAGGTAAGACGGGGGCCAGGACCACGATGTTGGGCTTCGCCGGCTGGGGCGCCGCGGCGCAGAGCAAGTTTCCCAAGGCCGCCGCCGCGCTCGTGCTGTTCCTCGCCAGCCGCGAGAACGAAGCGGCGATCCTGCAAACCGGCTTTGCCTTGCCCTCGCTCAAGGGCATGGAGAACGATCCCTTCTTCCAGGGTGCCGGCACCCTGAGCAAGATCTCCAAGCTGCTTTACGCGGGGGCGAGTTACGGCGTTCCCGGCGTCTGGGGCGGCCCGGCCAACCCGCAGATCCAGCAGGCCCTCAACGAGGCCACCGAGCGCGTCTTCGCCCGGATGCAGACCGGCCGGCAGGCGCTCGACCAGGCCTGCCAGGAGATTGATGCGGCGCTCGCCGCGGTTCATTAATTTCCCCATGGCGCCGGAACGGGGTCAGGTGCGGCCTGGTGTGCACCACAGCGGCGCTGCTTGAGGTTTGGGTAGATCGGCTATAATTGATCTATGTTTGCGCCAGTTTTAGCCACGAAACTCTATATCCCTCCAC
>JAICKM010000846.1 GCA_025927935.1 Chloroflexia bacterium
TCGATATTGGACTACTTCTGGAACAGGCGCAACAGCACGTTGAGCACAATGGTCAGGATCACGCTGAGCAGGATCATGGTGACGATAGGGGCGAAGCAACTGATGCCACCCACCTGGATGTTGATATCGCCGGCCAGCCGGCCCAGGAAGGGCACCCGCCCCAGCAACCAGATCAGGCCGCCCAGCAGGGCCAGACCCACCCCGGCCAGCACCAGCCATTTGCCCATCTCGCTCAAATCCATCGCCGCCTCGCACCTGGTCGCCCATCGTTGTGATCGCGACAGGCGACCAGGCCGGTTTCAAACCGGCCCCTACACCGCCGAATTGCGCGCCGCGCCGGTTTCAAACCGGTCTCTACACCGCCGCCTGCCCTGAATAGAACGACACACGGCGGGAGACGTGGCGGCCTCAGAGCGGTAATTGGCTCTGCAAGCCGCTACCGGCCTTGCGGCCCGGCCCGCTGAGGCCGAGATGGCTATAGGCGGCAGGCGTGACTTCGCGCCCGCGGGGTGTGCGCTGCAAGAAGCCGAGCTGAATCAGGTACGGCTCGTAGACATCCTCGATGGTGTCGGTGTCCTCACTGGTGGCGGCGGCAATCGTCGCCACGCCGACGGGGCCGCCACCGAACTTCTGGATGATCGTGAGCAGGATGCGCCGGTCGGTCTCGTCGAGGCCGAGGGGGTCGACCTCCATGCGGTTCAGGGCCTCGACCGCGACCTCGCCGGTGATGCTGCCCGCGGCGCGCACCTGGGCAAAGTCGCGCACGCGGCGCAGGAGCCGGTTGGCGATGCGCGGGGTGCCGCGCGCCCTGCGGGCGATCTCGGTCGTGCCCTCCGCGTCAATGGGCACCTGCAAGATGCCCGCCGAGCGATTGATGATCGTCTCCATCGCCGCCTGTGTGTAGAACTCCAGGCGGTAGGGCGCGACGAAGCGGTCGCGCAAGGGCGAGGACAGCATGGCGAGCCGCGTGGTCGCGCCGATGATGGTGAAGCGCGGCAACTTCAGGCGCAGGCTGCGCGCCGCCGGCCCCTTGCCGATGATAATGTCGAGCGCGAAGTCCTCCATCGCCGGGTAGAGCACCTCTTCCACGGCGCGGTTCAAGCGGTGGATCTCGTCGATGAACAGGACTTCGTTTTTCTGCATGTTTGTCAGGATCGAGGCGAGGTCGCCGGGGCGCTCGATGGCCGGACCGGACGTGGTCTTGAGCTGGGCGCCCATCTCGTTCGCCAGGACGTTCGCCAGGCTGGTTTTGCCCAGGCCGGGCGGCCCGTGCAGCAGCACATGGTCGAGCGCCTCCCCGCGGGCCTTGGCCGCGGCGATGGCGATCTCCAGGCTCTCCTTGACCTTCTCCTGGCCGATATATTCCGGCAGGCGCTTGGGGCGCAGGTTCTGCTCGATGACCCGCTCCGCTTCCCCGGCGCGGCCCGATATGACCCGATCTCCGCTGTCCGACACGTCTTGCTTAACCTCACCTTGCCTTTAGAACAAACTTGCTAGTTCTTTTATTATACCACAAGCCCGACCCTGACGCAGGATGGCACGCTAGTTGCATTTTCTGCTTAAGCCAGCCGCGCTACCGCGGCGCAGGAGGACCCGTTATGACCAATCGCAACCTTCCCCCCGACCCGCCGGGGCCGCCCGACGATGGGCCGGCCACGCGCCGGTTCCCGATCAACGATCCGAACAACAACCCCAGCCCGGCAGCCCCCGGCGACCCCACCGCGGCGGGGGCGGCGCCCGGTCCCGCGCCCTGGGAAACCAGCGGCACGCCCGCGCCCCCGGCCCGCGCCCCCTGGGAGACGACCGGCGCCCAGGCCCCGCCGCCGCGCGCGCCCTGGGAGACGACGGGCAGCACTCCGGCGGGCGCACCGCCGCCCGGCACGCCGTGGGCCCCGACCACCCCCGTGGGCGGAACACCGGGCGGGCCGGCGCCTTCGGACCCGACAGCAGTGTACCAGGTTCCGCCCACAGCGGGACTGCCGCCGGAGCCGCCGGCAGCCTACCCACCCGCCGGTGCCAACGTCGTCTACAGCACGCCCACCGAAGCAGCGCCGCCCCCGCCGCCGGTGCCGCCGCCGACGGGGCCGGTCTATCCCCCGCCGAGTCAGGGACCGGGGCCGCTGCCCTGGATCATCGGCGGCGTGGTGGCCCTGGCGCTGCTGGGGTTGCTGGTGTTCTGGCTGAACAACAACAATAATCAGGGAGGCGGCGTCCTGCCTACGCCGGGCGCCACGGCCACGGCCACCGATACACCGCTGCCCAGTCCCACTCCGGCCACCACCGCTAGCGCCACACCGCCGGGCCCGACGGCTACGCCGTCGCCCGCGCCGCCGACCGACACGCCGTCGCCCGCGCCGACCAACACGCCGGTGCCCGGCCTGCCGACGGTGACGCCGCTGCCCACCAGCACCCCGGCGCCGCCACCCACCGACACGGCCGTGCCCTCCACCGCGACATCCGTGCCCGTGCCCACGACAGCGGTGCCGGCACCGGGGACAGGCACCACGCCGACGCTGCCGCCGCTGCCGGTCTTCACCGCCACGCCCGGCACGACACCGGCGACCTCGGATGTCACGCCGGGCGCCACCGGCACGGCGCCCGCGGGTGGGCCGAACGCGCCCGACACTACGCCCGCCGCTTCACAGGAGGGCTACCTGACGGTGCAGTGGTTCGGCCAGTCCAGTTTTCTGCTGGCCGGGGGCGAAGGCGTGCGCATCCTGATCGATCCAGTCGGGCCGGATCTCGGCTATCACCTGCCGATGTTTAACGACCTGGACGCGCTGCTCATCAGCCACCTGCACCCGGACCACACCTACACCCAGGTGGTGGCCGGGGGCACGCCGAATTATGTGGGCCTCAACGCCAACGGCGGGTTCCAGCCGATCACCCA
>JAICKM010000790.1 GCA_025927935.1 Chloroflexia bacterium
CTGGCCGCCTTTCAGGACGCGCTGGCGGCGGGCGTGCTGCTGGTGCGGCGCCAGGTTGTGGCGGTCGTCGCCCACCGGGGGCCGGGCCTGGTGTTGCTCGGTCATCGGCCTTCTCCCTCTGCTGGTTGGGCCGGCGGCGCGGCGTGCCCCTGGGCGGCCTGGGCCAGCCAGCCGCCCCGAAAGTCCGCCCGGCGCAGGCCGTCGTGCACATAAGCGCAGCCGCGCATCAAGTCCCAGAGCATCCCCGACCGGTAATTTTCGATCATCAGCACAATCGGCCCCTGGTTGATGCCGAAGTGCCAGGGCGAGACCCAGCCGTACTTGTTGCTCGTCTTCACCGGGTAGGTCGGGTTATACGTGGCCTTGAAGCCATACGGGTTGTCGATGCGCAACTCCATGCGGTCGAAATAGGCGATGGTCGGGATGACGAGATCGGGCGCGAAGGGCAGCGACGCGACCACGGCCCAGGGCGAGATCGTGCCGTCGTCGGGGCCGAAGGGCACGCCGCGCGCCAGGTAATCGTAGAAGGTGCGCTCCACCCCGTCGATCTTGCGGTTTGTCGGCCCCGGCCCGTCGCTGGCCGTCACGCCCCAGCAGTGCTCGCTGTAGCCCACAAAGCCCTGCGGATTGCGGATGGCGTACTCCTGCTGCGCGCGGGTGGCCCGGCGGCTGTTCTCGAAGTAGTTGCTGCTTTTCGCGCGCATCGGCGCGTCCTGGATGTCGCGCAGATCGAGCCAGATGTGCGACAATTGGTGGATGAACAGCGGCCCGGCATACAAAAACTCGATGCCGTAGATCTGCTTCCAGACATAGGTCGCGGCCCAGGCCGGATAGCTGTCGGCGGACAGCGCGTGCGTGGGCGACCCCAGGCCGAGCACGTAGAGCAGCAGGGCTTCGTCGTAGCCTTCCCAGCGGTAGGGAATAAAGCCCTTCTCCGGCGTCCAGCCGTGCGTCACCGTCTTGCCGCCGTGCTGCGCCCAGGCCCAGTCGGCGCGGCGGTAGAGCGCGTCGGCCAGGTCGCGGATCTCGCTCTCGCCGTCCGCGCTGCCGGTAAAGTAGGCCGCGGCGGTCAGGCCACCCGCCAGCAGGAAAGTCGAGTCGATGGTCGAAAGCTCGCAGTTCCAGACCCGCCGCCCCGTCTCCATGTCGAGGAAGTGGTAATAGAACCCCTTATAGCCGGTGGCATCGGGCTGCTCGCCCTGCGGGCTGTCGTGGAAAAAGCGCAGCGTGGTCAGCGTCCGCTTGACCGCGCCGGCCCGCGACAGGTAGCCGCACTCCACACCCACCGGGTAGGCGGCCAGCGCCAGCCCCACCGCGGCGATGCTGGCGGGCCAATTGGGGGCGGTCTTGTCTTTCACCAGCCCGTTGCGCGGGTTGCTCTCGTGCAAGAAGTACTGGAAAGTATCATGCTGGAGTTTGTCTAGCATTTTGTCGTCGGCAGATTTGCTCATACCCGTGTATCCTGTCGCATCACTGATCGCCCGCCGCCGCCGCAGCCGCCACCCGGATCGTGACCGCCGTCACGCTATGCGGCGCCACGCTCACATCGAATGTTAGCGTGCCATCGGCATAGTCATACGCCTGCGGCTCCGGCACGAGCGCCGAGGCCGCCTCCAGCCGGGCCACTTCCTCCGGGCGCAGATATTTCGGCTCGCCCCAGGCGTGCCAGAGCGCGCGGGGGTTGGCGTGCTCGGCGTCGATGCGCTCGACCGTCGCCCCGCCCGGCTGCGGCGCGTGGTCCAGCGTCACCTGCACGGTCTGGGTCTCGATGGGATGGCGCGGGAAGGCGTGGTTAGTCAGCAGCACCGTGATGGCGTGGTCGCCGCGCGCCACCCACACGTCCACCGTGTCGTGCTGCCCCTGCACGTCGATCCGCATGCTGCCCAGCCGGTGCAACATCTCATAGGCCCGGTAGACCGGCTTGGCGATACCTTGCAGGTTGAGCAGCCCGAAGCCGCCCTGGAACGGGATCGACGGGAAGTAGTTCTCGCTGAAGATGTCGCTGAAGGTCCAGAAGCTGAAAGCTTCGACCAGTGGGTCCACCTCCATCAGCGTCTTGGTCACGAACGCCGCCGTATACGGCTCGTCGTGCAGCGGGTCGCGCGGGTTGGACGAGGCGTTCCACTCGGTGTAGTAGACCGGCCGGCCCTGGGCCTGGTCGCGCGTTTTGGCGGCCTGGTCGCGCATCACATGGCGCGGTGCGTGGGCCAGTTGGGTCACGGTGTCCGCGCCGATCTTGCCGAAGGCGTCGGTCGGATAGTAGTGCGTGCTGACGAAATCGGCGGGCAGGTGCTGCTTTTCGCAGAAGTCGAGAAACTCCGGCACCCAGGCGGCCATCGCCGTGACCGGCCCGCCCACCCGGATCTGCCCGTCCACCTGCTTGATCGCCTCGACCGTCGTCTGGTAGAGCCGGAAATAGTCCTCCGGCTTGCCGGTCCAGAAGGCAGTCAGGTTCGGCTCGTTCCAGACCTCGAAGAACCACTGGCGCACCTCGTCCAGGCCGTAGCGGTCCACCCAGTGGCCCACCAGCTTATGGATCAGCGTGGCCCAGTCGCCGTAGTCCTTCGGCGGCGAGACGTGCGCCTGGTAGTGGAACACCGTCTTGTCGGTCGAGGCCAGCGTCCAGGGCATGAAGCTCAACTCGACAAACGGCCGCATGCCAATATCACGCAGGAAGTCGAAGATCAGGTCGGCGTTGTAGAACGAGTAGAGAAACTGGTCGTTCTGGCAGATCAGCGTGCCCAGGTCGTCGTCCAAAATGCCGTGGAAGCGCACATGCCGGATGCCCAACTCGTCGTGGCAGCGCCGCAACTGGGCCTGCCAGTCCCCGCGCAGGGCCAGCGCCGCGTGCCCGCTGCCCAGCGTATGCTCCCACACATGCTTCAAGGGCGCGGCTCGTCCTTGCAGATCACAACTAAACGCCACCATCGTCTCCACCCTCGTCTTTCAGCCGCAAACAATACCTTGCGTAAACCGCCATCGTGATTCTGATGGGCGGCCAGGCCGGTTTGAAACCGGCCCCTACAAATTACCGGCTCTTACGTAGCACGCCTTCAGGTGGTCCTTGTCACTCTGAGCGCAGCGAAGAGTCTCGGCTCCTGGCTACAAGACGGAGATTCTTCGCTCCGCTCAGAATGACATTCCCACCCTTGTCACTCTTCGCTGCGCTCAGAGTCTCGTCTTTTGGGCTACGAGACGGAGATTCTTCGCTGTGCTCAGC
>JAICKM010000613.1 GCA_025927935.1 Chloroflexia bacterium
CGCCGCTTGCGCCGCAGCGGCACACTACGCGACATGGTCCGTGAAACCACGCTGGACGCCGCCGATTTCATTTACCCGCTCTTTGTCGCCGAAGGGCAGAGCTTCGAGCGGCCCATCGGCTCGATGCCCGGCCAGGCCCAGCGCTCGGTAGACCGCCTGGCGCCGGAGGTGGACGATCTCGCCGCTTTCGATATCCCCGCGGTATTGCTGTTCGGGATTCCCGCTCATAAAGATGCCACCGGCAGCGCGGCCTGGGACCCGCAAGGCCCGGTGGCGCGCGCCACTGCCGAACTCAAGCGCCGCAACCCGGACCTGCTGGTGATCGCCGATGTGTGCATGTGCGAGTACACCGACCACGGCCACTGCGGTCTGCTCTCCGGCGAACAGGGCGACGTGCTGAACGATGAGACGCTAAGCCTCTTGGGTCGGGCGGCAGTGGCCTACGCCGATGCGGGCGTGGACATTGTGGCGCCCAGCGCGATGATGGACGGGCAGGTCGCCGCCATCCGCGCCGCGCTCGACGGGGCCGGCCACCGCGATGTGCCGATCCTGGCCTACGCCGCCAAGTTCGCGTCTGCCTTCTACGGCCCGTTCCGCGAGGCCGCCGAGTCCGCCCCGCGCTTCGGCGACCGGCGCAGCTACCAGATGGACCCGGCCAACGGCCGCGAAGCCCTGCGCGAACTGGCGCTCGACTTCGAGGAAGGGGCGGATATGCTGATGGTCAAGCCCGCCGGGCCGTATTTAGACATTATTGCCGCCGCCCGGTCCCGCTACGATCTGCCCATCGCCGCCTACCAGGTGAGCGGGGAGTTCGCCATGATCAAAGCCGCCGCCCAGCAGGGCTGGATTGACGATCGGCGGGCCGCCCTGGAGAGCCTCATCGGCATCAAGCGCGCGGGCGCCGACCTGATCATTACTTATTACGCAAAAGAAGCGGCCCGCTGGCTGGCCGAGTAAATAGACGACATATCCCTTTAGACTAACCCAAGAAGGGACGAAACAATTACGCATGACTAATCCACCGGAAGCCCAACCAACCAGTAGCACCGCTCGCTCGGCGCAACTATTTGCGGAAGCTCAGCGCCTGCTGCCCGGCGGCGTGAACAGCCCCGTGCGCGCCTTCCGTGGGGTGGGGGGCACGCCCCGCTTCATCGACTACGGCGCCGGTCCCTATCTGTACGATGTAGACGGCAACCGCTATATCGACTACGTGCTGTCCTGGGGGCCGCTGATCCTGGGGCACGCCGCCCCGCCTGTGGTCGAGGCGATCACCGCCCAGGCGGCGCGCGGCACGTCCTTCGGGGCGCCGACCGCGCTGGAGTCGGAGTTGGCCGCGCTCATCTGCGCGGCGCTGCCCGCTGTCGAACTGGTGCGCTTCGTCAATTCGGGCACCGAGGCGACGATGAGCGCCCTGCGCCTGGCGCGGGCCTACACCGGGCGCCCGCGTATCGTCAAATTCATCGGCTGCTACCACGGCCACGCCGACGCGCTGCTGGTGCAGGCCGGCTCCGGTGTGGCGACGCTTGGCCTGCCGGATAGCCCTGGCGTCACGCCGGGCGCCACCGCCGATATGCTCTCAGCGCCGTATAACGATCTGGCGGCGGTCGAAGCCCTGTTCGCGGAGCATGGCGCGACCATCGCCGCCGTCATCGTGGAGCCGGTCGCCGGCAATATGGGCCTGGTGCTGCCCGCGCCCGGCTTCCTGGAAGGGCTGCGCCGCATCACCGCCGCCCACCGCGCGCTGCTCATCTTCGACGAGGTGATGACCGGCTTCCGGGTCGTCCACGGCGGCGCGCAGGCCCTCTACGGCATCACGCCCGACCTGACTTGCCTGGGTAAAGTCATCGGCGGCGGGCTGCCGGTGGCCGCCTATGGCGGGCGGCGCGAGATTATGGCGCAAATCGCCCCCACCGGTCCGGTCTACCAGGCAGGCACGCTCTCCGGCAACCCCCTGGCGATGGCCGCCGGGATCGCCACGCTCCACGCGCTGGCCGCGCCCGGTGTCTACGATAGTTTGCGGGCGCAAACCGCCGCGCTGGTCGAGATCTTCACCAGGGCGGCACGCCAGGTGGGCGTGCCGCTGGCCGCCGCCGCTGTGGGCAGCATGTGGGGCTTCTTCTTCCGCGACGGCGCCCCAGAGAACTTCGCCGAAGCCAAGCAGGCCGATACCGCGCGTTACGCACACGTCTTCCACGCCCTGCTCGATGCGGGCATATACCTGGCGCCCTCGCAATTCGAGGCCGCTTTCGTCAGCACAGCCCACGACGCCGGGACACTGGAGCAAACCGCCCGCGCCGTGGCCGACGCGATGCGGGTGGCCTGACTCCCGCCGGGAAAACTGGGGGAAAATTGATTGGCAAACTCGTCAAAATCGGTCCTATCCTTTTTCAACCCCCGGCGTTATGAATAGCGGAATTCGGACGCAAGTGTCTGTATCCGGAGCACAGTCGATATGTCGGGAGGACGCGCCCCCACTCGGTATATGGACTCCTCTGTATCAGAGCACGGTGCCCACCGGAGCAACCCCAAGTGGTTGTTCCGGTTTTTTTTGCCCTGCGCCCCCGCTCGGTCTTGATCGGCATTCTCTGCTATAATGCAGCTACGATACCCATATCCCGATCCGCCCGCAGGAGGCCCGGCCATGAAGCTTGACGACTACCCCTATCCCTCCCAGCGTATGCCCGTCTTTGCGCCGCGCGGCGTGGTGGCGACCGGCCAGCCGCTGGCCGCCCAGGCCGGCCTCAGCATGTTGCAGCAGGGCGGCAACGCCTGCGACGCGGCCCTGGCGACGGCGATTGCGCTGACCGTGGTGGAGCCGACCTCGAACGGCATCGGCAGCGATGCCTTTGCGTTGCTATGGGATGGGCAAACGTTGCATGGCCTGAACGGATCAGGACGGGCTTGCGCCGCCGCGAGTATCGAGGCGGTGCGCGCTGCCGGTCACACCCAGATGCCGGCGCGCGGCTGGATGCCCGTCACCGTGCCGGGCGCGCCCGCCACCTGGCGCGATCTCCATGCGCGCTTCGGGCGCCTGGCCTTCGCGACCTTATTTGAGCCGGCCATCTACTACGCCGAGCACGGTTATCCCGTCTCGCCGATGACGGCGGCGGGCTGGGGCCGCGCGGCACAACAGTACGCGCAAGACCCGTCCCCGGCGCTGGCCAGGTGGGCGGCAACCTTCGCCCCCAACGGGCGGGCGCCGCGCACCGGCGAGATCTGGGCCAGCCCGGGCCACGCCGGCACCCTGCGCCGCATCGCCGAGAGCCACGCCGAGGATTTTTACCAGGGTGAGATCGCCCAGGCCATCGCCGCCCACGCGCGGGCCACCGGCGGCTGGATGACGGTGGACGACCTGGCCTGCCATACCTGCACCTGGGTGGATCCGATCAGCACGAACTATCACGGCTACGATGTCTGGGAGATCCCGCCGAACGGGCAGGGCATTACGACCCTTATCGCGCTGAACATCCTCAGCAACTTCGAGCTCGGCCCAATGGGGCGCGAGTCGGTGGAAAGCTACCACCTGCAAATCGAGGCGCTGAAACTGGCCTATGCCGATGCCCTGGCCTATGTGGCCGACCCCGATCATACCCCGGTGCCGGTGCGCGAACTGCTGAGCCGCGCCTATGCTCGCGAACGCGCCGCATTGATCGATAACGAGGCGCTGCTGCCGGAAGCCGGACAGCCCTTACGGGGCGGCACCGTGTACCTGTGCGCCGCCGACAGCGACGGCATGATGGTCAGCTTTATCCAGTCGAACTATATGGGCTTCGGGTCGGGCGTCGTGGTGCCGGACACCGGCATCGCCCTGCACAACCGCGGCCACGATTTTCGCCTCGACCCCGCGCACCCCAACCATCTGCGGCCCGGCAAGCGGCCTTATCACACGATCATTCCCGGCTTCCTGACCCGCGACGGCCAGGCGGAAGGGCCGTTCGGCGTGATGGGCGGCTATATGCAGCCGCAGGGTCACCTACAAATGGTGATCAACATGGTGGACTATGGCCTCAACCCGCAAGCCAGTCTCGACGCGCCGCGCTGGCAGTGGACTCAGGGGCGCACGGTGCTGCTGGAGGACGAGGTGCCGCGCCCCATCCTCGAAGGGCTGGCCCTGCGCGGACATGAGGTCAGCGTCGAGCCGGTCGGCGGCGCCTTCGGGCGCGGGCAGATCATCCGGCGGCTGCCCTCCGGCGCCTACCTGGCGGGCAGCGAGAAGCGCGCCGACGGCGCCGCAGCCGGTTATTAACAACCGGCCCCGCGCCCGATGGGCGGGGCCGTGAACATAGGAGGAGTGAGCATGTTGCTGGCAGGGGATATCGGCGGTACCAAAACGGATCTGGCCCTCTTCGCGCCGGAGCGTGGACCACGCGCGCCGGTGCGGCAGGCCG
>JAICKM010000344.1 GCA_025927935.1 Chloroflexia bacterium
CAGGGCCAGGAACGTCGAGTAGGTCTCGAAGACAAACGCATAGCCCACCACCTGCCCGGCTACCTCGGCCAGGAAGATCTCGAAACGCGGGTGCGGCCCAAAGGCATCGGCCAGCAAGCGGGCCTGGGCCGCATCGTCGGGCGGCGGCAGGCGCTCGAAGTCGGCCAGCGCCCGCACCAGGCGCCGGATCGCGGCGGAATCGGCGGGCGCCGCCGGGCGGATCAGCACCGCTCCGGGCGAAGTAGAAGTCTCATCCATCGGGTTTACTCCCAAGCGCTAGTATGCCGGACCGCGGGTAATCGTAGTTCACCGCGCCTTGCTAGCCGCCAGTATACCACACTGGGCCGGACGCATTCGGGTCCCCCTCACCGGGACGCCACGCCATCCGCTGGATACCCGGCCATTGACGGCAGGACGCCAAGTCTGGTACTGTAGTTCGTGACCAGACCCACGACAATAGATCGAGGAGACGCCGATGCCCCAGCGCATGATAAGTCCGCCTGCCCGCGCCATGAGCCGGCTTAGGGGGCTGGCCGCCCCGGCTCCCTAAGCCGATGTCACTCCGCTTGCGTGTATTACGCCGGTTGCTGGCCTTGCTGCCGGAGTGGTTGGCCCGCTGGATCGCCTGCCGCATCGGCGATCTGTGCTATCGCTTCCTGCCGGTCTCGCGCCACCACGGCCTGCGCAATATGCGCCAGGTCTTAGGCCCCCGCGCTTCGCGGACGGCCGTTCGCCGGGCCGTCCGCCAGGTGTTCCGCAACGTGGCCTTGAATTACTACGATATGGTGCGGGTCTCGGATTTGAGCGCGGATGTGATGGCCCAAAAAGTCGTCTTTGACGACGCCGGGTGGGAACCCGTGCAGACCTATCTCCGCGAAGGTCGCAGCATCATCGTTGTTTCGGCGCACTTTGGGGCCATCGACATCGTCGGGCGCATCCTGCAAGTGCGCGGCTACCGCCCGGCCCTCGTCGTGGACCGGGTCGGATCGCCCGGCCTGTTCGACTTGATGAACGCACTACGCACGCGCAATGGGTGGAATGTCTTTATCTACGAGGAAGGGCTGGCGGTTCTGCGCCGCCTGCTGGCCCTCCTGGCCGGGGGGCATTTCGTCTTCATCCTGGCCGACCGCAACGCCAAGCATGCCGGGATCCCGGTGCCGTTCTTCGGCAAGCCCGCCGTCATCAACACAGCGATTGCCCGGCTGGCGCTGCGCAGCGGGGCGGTAGTCGTGCCCGCTTTCTGCTACCGCGAGGGCACGCAGTATATCGTGCGTATTGAGCCAGCCCTTAACCCGCCCGGCAATCCGCCGCCGAGTCTCGAAAGCCTGACCCGGCAGATCGTGGCGACCTGCGAGCAGTACATCCGCCGGCACCCGGAGCAATGGCTGCTCTTGACCCCTGTCTGGGACAGCGCCGCCGCCCAACCCGGCACGCCCGCCCCGCAACGCGAACGGCAGCCCCAACGCTGACACCCCGGCGGGGGCTTATTCGGCGGAAGCGCCCGCCGAGTGGGGGCGGTGCCGGTGGACGGACACGGCATAGGTGCTGGCCCAGGTCCACGGCGCGCGATCCCAGGTCGCGTAGCGCTCAGCCAACACCAGGCCCGCGGCCTCCGCTAGGCGGTCGTACTCGTCCAGCGCCAGGTAGCCGATGCTGAGTTGGAAGCCCGCGATCAGCACGCCGCCGGAGGCCAGGTGGCGGGCCATGTTTTGCAGCACTGCCCCTTCCGTGCCGGGCGCCAGGAAGATCATCACGTTCCCGGCCATGACGATGGCATCAAAGCGCCGCTGCAAGCGGATCGCGGCGAGATCGCCCAGGTGCCAGGAGAGATGGGACGCCTTTTTGCGCGCCGTGCCCAGCATCCGCGGGTCGAGATCCACGCCCACCACGGCCAGGCCCCGCCGCGCCAGTTCGATGGCAACGCGCCCCGTGCCGCAGCCCGCGTCAAGTACGTTCTTGGGATGGTACGACTCGACAAAATCGGCTTCGCCGTGGACGTTCTGCCCGGCCCGTTCGCGCGCCCTGTAGGTCGCGTCATAATCGTCGCCCCGGACAGCACGGGTGTTGAGCCAGGGGTTGGACGGATCAGGAGCATCGGGCGCCATAGGGACTCCTCCGGCAACAAGAAGATAGCCGGCCATGGCCGGCGCGGCGCTCATATTACCACAGATCACGGCGCGTTGCACCGATGGGGCGCTACTCAACCGCCGGGCGCGTGCAGGGCCATCAGCAGGCCATAGCGCGCGCTGAGCGTCACTAACGGTTCGGGCACCACCGGGTGGCCCGGCACGAGATCCAGCCGGTAGCGTTGGGCCACCGTCGCCAGGATCAGTTGCGCTTCGGTCATGGCGAAGCCGTTGCCGATGCACAGGTGCGGCCCCCCGCCAAACGGAAAGTACGCGAAGGCCGGGCGCTCGGCGCTGCGCTCGGGCGTGAAGCGCTCCGGGTCGAAGCCTTCCGGGTTGACCCAGTAGCGAGGATTATGGTGCATGGCGTAGGGACTGAACATCACCGTCGCGCCCGCGGGGATGTGGTAGCCGCCCAACTCATCGTCGTTGATCGCCCGGCGCGTGATCACCCAGGCGGGCGGGTAGAGCCGCAACGACTCCTCGATCACCATGCGCGTGTAGGGCAGATGCGGCAGGTCGGCCACGCCGGGTGTGCGCCCGCCCAGAGTTGCCGCCAGCTCGGCCTGCAACCGCCGGAACACGGCGGGGTGCTGGGACAGTAGGTAGAAAGTCCAGGTCAAGGCGTTGGCCGTCGTCTCATGCCCGGCCAGCAGCACCGTCAGCACCTCGTCGCGCAGTTGGCGGTCGTCCATGCCCTCGCCGGTGTCGGGGTCGCGGGCGCGCATCAGCAGCGATACCAGGTCGCCGCTGTCGTCGTTGCGCGCCCGGTGCGCGGCGATGATCTTGGCGACCACGGCGTCCATGTCGCGCAGGGCCGCCTGGAACTTGCGGTTTTGTGGAGTTGGGAACGACAACGGGGGGAAAGGCCGGAAGAAGAACTCGGTGACGCGCCGATTGGCGATCACCACGGCGCGGCTAATTGCCGCCACTTCCTCGCGCAGTTCGGTGCCGAACAACGCCTGGGCGACGATGCGCAACGTCAGCCGGTGCATCTCCGCGGCCACATCGAGCGGTCGCGGACTGCGCGCCGCCGCCTGCCACCGCGCCAGCATGGCCTCGGTCTCGTTCGTCATCAGCGTACCGAAGGCGGCGATCCGCTGGCGATGGAACGCCGGCTGCATCAACCGCCGCTGGCGCAGCCAGGACTCGCCGTCGCTCGTCAGCAAGCCGTTGCCCAACACGTTGCTCAGGACCTGGAAGTCAAACAATTGCCGGTCGTAGTTCCGATTATTTTCCTGCAACACCCGCTTCACAGCGGCGGGTTGGTTCACAAAGTAGGTCGGATGGAACAGGAAGCGATAGCGCACCACCTCGCCGTAGCGGCGGGAGACGCTAAGCAGGAAGCGCAACGGATCGCGCGCCAGATCCAGCGTCATGCCCAGAATGGGATTACCGCGCGGCCCCGGTGGCGTTTTGCGCGCGGGCCGGGCCGCGGCAGGCCGGGCGTCTGTCGCAACTTTAGCCATGCATCGTCGCTCCTTCTTCCTGCTGAGCGGCCGGCAAACGCCGCTGCTCAGCTAGTGCGTCTGCGTATATGATAGTGCAATCGCCGCTTGGCTGTCTACCCGGCGCCCCCGCGCAACCACGCGATATGCTGGGGTATCGCCACCTCCGGTTCGGCCAGGTGCGGGTGCCATTTCTTCTCCCACTCGACCGACACGTAGCCGCTATACCCTGTTTCCTGGAGCAGGGTAACGATCCGGCGCACCGGCACGTCGCCTTCACCCAGCAACACCAGCTCCCAGCCGGACCCGCCGGGGGTGCGCCGGGCATCCTTGATGTGGACATGGACCAGCCGCGGCCCAAGCAAGGCAAGTACCTCGTCCGGGGTTTCGCCCACGCGGTAGGGGTGGTGACTGTCCCAGAGCGCGCCCACAGCTGGCGAGTCCACCTGCCGCAGCACAGCGGCCACCCGGCGCGCCGAGGAATAGGTATCGTGCGTTTCCAGAGCCAGGGTCACACCGGCCCGCGCCGCATCCGGCGCTGCGCCGCGCAACGTCTCCGCCACGCGGGCATCCGCCGTCGCGTCGTCGGGGGGCGGCGCGTCTTCGATGGCTGGGGAACCGCCGAATACGCGCAGCAGGGGCACATCGAGATCGTGCGCGAGGCGAATCCAGGCCGCCAATTCGGCTGCGGTCTGTTCCTGCTCCTGCGGGGTGCGATAGTAGACCCGGCACGAAGTATCGAAGGCACAGACCTCCACACCCGCCGCACGGGTCAAGCGAACCGCCCGTTCCAGCTTGGTCCGGTCCGCGACCGGATCGAGGACTTCGCCGTCGAGCAAGCGGAACTCCAGCGCATCATAGCCGAAGCGCTGGGCGGCGGCAATCATCTGCTCGACCGACCAGGCCGGGCAGGCGAGGGTGCTGTAGGCGTATTTCATGGTCGTCTCACCTCGTATGTGGCGGGTTCAAGCATACTCCCAGGCCAGCGCCCGAAGCAACCGTTGCAGGGCCTGAGACGCCTGCCGGAAGCGGTCAACGCCGCTGAAGCCCTGGAATTGCCCGGCAGCCGCCAGATGCGGCTCCAGGGACAGGAAGCCGTCGTAGCCGTCCGCGCGCAAGCGGGC
The DNA here is from genome assembly GCA_025927935.1 of Chloroflexia bacterium. Next base: position 4,699 of record JAICKM010000344.1, read on the forward strand.
CAGCAGGCCCGGCCAATCCACGTCCCCGGCGCCCGCCACCACGTGCGTGCCGTCGCGATCCACGTCTTTGACATGCACATAGGCCAGCCAGGGTTGTAACGCGGCATAGGCGTCCGGGTAGGGCCGCTGCCCGCACTGCAAAAAATTCGCCGGATCGAGCACCGCGCGGAAATGGGGGTCGTCCACGCTCTGCAACAAATCGACGCAGCGCTCGATGCTGTCACCGTAAATATCCTTCTCGTTCTCATGGAGCAGCGTCATACCCGCCGCGCGGGCTTGCACCGTCAGCGCACGGAGGCGGGTCAGCACGGCTTCGCGGGCGGGCGGGGATTCGTCGCCCGCCGCCGGGTAGAACGAGAAGATCCGTATGCGGTCTGTACCGAGCGCCTGGGCCACCGCAATGGCCCGTGCCAGCCGGGGCAACTCGGCATCCTCCGGGCTGTCGATTGCCACCTTGCCAATCGGCGAGGCGATGGCCGAGACCCGTAACCCGGCGGCGGCCAGCGCCCGCCCGATCTCCGCCACCTGGGCATCGCTGAGGTCCAGCACGTTGGTGTCCCAGGCGCCGCGCAGTTCCAGGTGGTGGATTCCTTCCTCGCGCAGCACGGCAATCTGCGTGTCCAGGTCGGGCGAGATCTCGTCGGCGAACGCGCTGAGGCGGATCATGGCAGCGTAACCTCCCGGCCGGTGCGGGCCGATTCGTAGATGGCGAGGATAATATCGACCGGCTGCCGGCCCGCGTGCCCATCGATCTCCGGCGTGCCGTCTTCGCGGATCGCGCGGATCAGGTCGGCAATCTGCCGGGCATGGCCGCTGGGCGCGGGGATCGGCGCCGTGGCGCCTCCTGTAACTGCGGGCGTGCTCGCGCCCGGCGCGGCAGCCGGCCCCGCCCCCTCGTCGCCGGCCACGCGCAGATAGGCCAGCTTGTCGTTCTCGATCACCGCCGATCCCTGATTGCCGCACACCTCGATGCGCGTCAGGTCGCCGGGATAGCCGCCAGTGGTGGCCGCGATGGTGCCGAGCGCCCCGTTGGCGAACCGCAACACCGCCACGGCGACATCCTCGCACTCCATCCGGTGGGTCAGCGTATCGGCGTAGGCGTAGACCGTGCGCACCGGTCCCATCAGCCATTGCAGCACGTCGATGGAATGGATGGCCTGGTTCATCAAGACCCCGCCGTCCAGCGCCTGCATGCCCCGCCAGTCGCCGCTGTCATAGTATGCCTGGGACCGCCACCAGGCCACGCTCGCGTTGCCCAGGACAAGCTGTCCCAGGGCGCGTGCCGCGATGAGATCGTGTACCTGCTGCGAGGACGGATCGAACCGGTGCTGGCTGATCACGGCCAGCTTTACCCTGGTTTCCTGCTGCACGCGCAATATCTCGTCCAGCATCTCGCGCCGGATGTCCATCGGCTTCTCCACCAGCACATGGCGCCCGCTGCGCATCACCTGGCACGCCTGCGCGCCATGCAGCCCGCTCGGCGTGCAGACGGTGACGGCGTCCAGTTGCGCCCCGTCCAGCATCTCCTGCAAGTCAGTGTAGGACCGCACTCCATACTTCGCTGCTAGTTTCTCGGCGTGGCCCTTGTCGATATCGGCCACGGCGACTAACTCGGCGTCCGGCAGCCCGGCGATAGCCTCGGCGTGCGTCCCGGAGATCACCCCGCAACCGACCAGCCCGAACCGTATTGGTTTCACCATATAGCATTGCTCCTTCCAGGTAACATCACCGCTGCATGCCAGCACCTTTTGTACCACTGCGTAGAGAGTCGCGGTTGCCGGACAACGCGCAGCCCGGCAAAGCCCGGAAAGTACTTGACAGGATAGATTGTATGTAATATATTGGATACATGGAAAACGGGAACCTGCAAAAGATCAGCCGCCTGCCCTTGCGCGATCATGTCTACGACATCCTGCAGCGCGCTATTATCGCCGGGGAGATCGCGCCCGGCGGGCGGGTGCGCGACCAGGACCTGGCCGCCCAGTTAGGCGTCAGCCGGACGCCTGTGCGCGAGGCATTGCAGCGGCTCGAAGATGAAGGGCTGGTCGAGACGGTGCCGGGCGCACTGACGCGGATCACGCCGCTGGATACACGCGCCGCCCGCGACGCCTTTCCGGTGGTGGCTGCCCTGCACGCGCTCGCCACCCGTCTGGGCGTGCCACGCCTCACCCCCGCGGACCTGGCCGCGATGGAGGCGGCTAACGCTCGCCTGGCGGTCGCCCTCGACAGCCGCGCCGTACCCGAAGCGATTGCCGCCGACGACAGCTTTCATGGCGTGCTGCTGCAGGTCGCGGGCAACGGCGAGATTGCCCAGGCCCTTGCCAGGCTCATGCCCAAGGTGCGGCGGCTGGAGTTTGCCCGGTTCGGGTCGCTGGCGGGCCGCCGCTCCGTTGAGCAGCATGCCGTCATCCTGGCGGCGTGCGTCCAGGGCGCGTCCGGCGAAGCGGCCGGGCGGGTCGAGGAGAACTGGCTGACCCTCGGCCAACTGATCGTGGAATCCCTGGAACGCCCGGAGTCGCCACTACCTGCGGGCGCCTGACGAAGTAAGGAGAATATACTATGCAACCGCCGAACGATCCGAACGCCGCGTTTGAAGTCCACGATCCCGCGATCCTGGCTGAGGCCCGCGCCGTCCTGGACGCCTGCGCCTCGCCCGCGGCGATGCAGGAGGCCG
>JAICKM010000426.1 GCA_025927935.1 Chloroflexia bacterium
CCGCAGGATGGTCGTGATGGCCGGGGCATGGGGGCTTTCCAGGCTGGCCGCGATCTGTTGGCGGATGGCAGGGTGCTCGCGTGGGGGGAAATTGAGCAGCAGATCGCGCCCGATCAGGGCCGCGCGCGGATAGCCCAGCATACGCGCCGCCGCCGGGTTGGCGTATAGATAGCGGTACGCTTCATCGACCACGACAATGCCATCCCGTGCGGCTTCGAGCACCGGGGCAAACATTGCCATGTCGCGCGGCGGGTGGTCCGAGTCGGTCATAGGCTCCAAGAAAGGCGGACGCGCGGCGCGGCGCCGCGGCGTTCATTATGCGATGTTGGGCCGGATCGGCAGGCGGGGATTGGCGGCACTCTCCAACGCAAGTGCTCTGCCGGCATGTGGACCGTTCGTGCCTCCCCTGCGCCCCAGGCGGGCGGGAACGGGTCACTTTTGCGGATACCGTCCGCGCCGTTCGCGCCGATCCTGAGCATGATTCGATCCTCGCTACGGCGCAATGCGCGCCTGCGCGCTCTTGGCCGCCCTGGCCGAAAGGCGGCCCCCGATCCACCTTCCGGCGGATTGATCTCCCGCGGCGTACTCTGTATCATTGTCCCAGTTCGTTAAGACAACCGGCGGGCCGCGCGGCGCCGTGCGCCTGTTTCATGCCCTTCGATTGAGAAAGCAGGCTATCGAAGGGCCGGCACGCCAGCCACGGTGAGCAGCCCCTCCAGTGGTCCATGTCACGCTGAGCCGAGCGAAGAGTCTTGTCCTGTTTCCGCATGAGACGAGATTCTTCGCTCCGCTCGGAATGACAACTAAGACGGGAAGCAGTACTGGGTGGGGGCATGTAACGCGGGCGTGGCGTATAATGTATATAGGTGTGCAGGAAAATCAACCGGCCTGATATTCGGAAGCCCCTGCCGCTGCGACCCCTGATGTGGGCAGCGGCAGGATCGAGCGCCGGTCTGTTGATTGGATGAGAGAAGGGAAGTTGTTGATGGATATGAATGGAGCGGGCGCGTCGTTCCAGGGGGCGGCTATTGCCGCCCAGGGCTTGCGTAAAGTCTACGGTGCGCATGAGGCAGTCAAGCATGTCGATCTCCTGGTGAAACCGGGCGAAATCGTCGGGTTCCTGGGGCCGAACGGGGCGGGCAAAACCACCACGATCAAGATGCTCACCGGCTTGTTGAAGCCTACAGCGGGCCAGTCGAGCATCATGGGCCACGATATCCAGCGCGCGCCGGTGGCGGCGAAAGCCGCTTTCGGCTATGTGCCCGACACGCCCAATCTCTACGGCAAGCTCACCGGGTGGGAGTTCTTGCGCTTTATGAGCCGCCTCTACCGCGTGCCGCAGGCCCAGGCCGAGCACCGCGCGGGCGAATTGCTGCGCCTGTTCGAGTTGAACACGGCGGCCAGCGACCTGATCGAGGGCTACAGCCACGGTATGCAGCAAAAAATGGCCCTGGCGGGCGCCCTGGTGCATGACCCGCAGGTGCTCTTCCTCGACGAGCCGACGGTGGGCCTCGACCCCCGCTCCGCCCGCCTGATCAAGGACCTGCTGAGCCAGTTGCGCGATCGCGGCACGGCGGTCTTCTTCTCGACACATATCCTCGAAATCGCCGAGCGCATGTGTGACCGGGTCCTGATCATTAACAACGGCGAGATCGTGGCGGCGGGGACGCTGGCCGAGCTGCGGGCGCGCCAGGGCGAGGGTTCGCTGGAGGATATCTTCCTGCGCCTGACGGGCGGCGCCGAGTACGCCGAAATGGCGGAGGTCCTGGCATGATCGCCGATACCTGGCTGCTGCTCGGGCTACGCTGGCAGACGGCGTGGAACGGGTTCCGCCACGCGCGGGCCTGGCGCCAGGCGCTAACCATCCTGGCGATGGTAGCCGTAGCCTTCGGCCTGGGTTCCTTCTCGACGGCGATAGGCGTGCTGTGTGGCGAGATCCTGCGCCGTTTCCCCAGCGCCAATCTGGACTCGCTGCTGCCGGGCGTGCTGCTGACCATCGTGGCTCTGATCCTGTTGCTCAGCAGCTTTGGGCTGGCCCTCGGTTCGCTGTTCCTAAGCAGCGATCTGGAACTGCTGATGAGCGCGCCGGTGGACCGCCGGGCGGTCTTCCTGAGCAAGATCCTGGACGGGATGGGCACCAACTACGGCATCCTGGCCGTGACCGCGCTGCCGGCCCTCGTCGCCTACGGGATCGGCATCGGCTATGGCCCGCTCTACTATGTGTTCGCCGTGCTGGCCGTGATCGGCACGCCGTTGCTGCCTGCCGCGCTGGGCGCGCTGCTCGTGCTGGTGGTGGCCCGGTTCGCGCCCGCCCGCCGGGTGCGCGAGGTGCTGGGGCTGATGGCCGCCCTGTTCGGTATCAGTTGCAGCATCATCGGGCAGACTTCGCGGCTCTGGACGCAGAACCTGGCCTCCTTCCAGGCCGACCCCACCGCGTTCAAGGAGCAGATCGCGGCGATTGCCAATCTGCCGATCCCCACGCTGGTGGCCGGGCGCGGCCTGACCGCGGCGGGCAACGGCGACTTGCTGGGTGCGCTGGTCGGGATGGCCGGGTTCCTGGTGCTGACCTTCGGCCTGTTCGCGGTCGGCGTAGTCGCGGCGGACCGCATGTATACGACCGGCTGGGTGCGCATGCAAAGCAGCGGGAGCGCGCAGCGCAGCCGCAAGCGCGTCGCCCGCGATGCCGCGAATGCCGGATGGCTGGGCCGGGCGCCCGCCTACCTGGCGATTGCGCTCAAGGACTGGCGCGTGATGCCGCGCGATCTGCGCAACTTTGCCCAGATCCTCGGTCCGCTGGTGATGCTGCCGGTGGTCTATTTTAACCTGCTGGGCGGTGGGGGCCGGCGTTCGTTTAACGCCGCGCAGGAGTTGAACGGTTTGACAGGCGGGCGCCTCGATCCGACCGGCGTGTTTATCGCCATCGGCGTGCTGCTCTCGACATCCCTACTGGCGACGCAGGTCTCGGCCACCGCCATCAGCATGGAAGGCAAATCGTGGTGGCTGCTGAAGGCCGCGCCCATCTCCAGCCTCGAACTGGTGCGCGGCAAGTTCGTGGCGGCCGCGCTGCCTTTCGTCGTCATCAGCAGCGTGCTGATGATCGCGGCGATGATCTGGAAGCAGTTTAGCGTGCTCGGCTTCCTCTACGGCTGGTTCGGCGTGGAATTGCTGGGCTGCGGCATTCTCGCCATGTCGCTCGGCTTCGCCATGCGCTGGCCGCGCCTCGACTGGGATAATCCGAAGCAGATGCGCAACGGGTGGGCCAATCTCGCCTCGCTGGCAGGGGATGCGGTGCTGGGCTTGCTGGGCGGCGGGCTGCTGCTGGTGCCGGTACTGGCCGAGCTATGGGCGCCCGCCTGGGTGCTGCCGGCCTGGATTATCGGCATTGGCGGCGCCGTCGGTATCACGGTGGGTGTGGCCTGGGCGGCGCTTGCCATCGGCATCGAGCATCTGCCGGAGATAGGTGAGGCGTAAGTCGCCGGGCAAGCAGCGGACCCTGCCGGCACCCGAAGCAGGGTCCGCTGCTTGATTCCTGCTTTGCGCCGCAAGCCGATTCTCTGCCTGTTGTATTGCACCGATCTTTCACCAAACCGGCACCTTTGTTTTTACCTGGCAGTGCTAAGCTGTATGGTGAGAGAGTGTCGCCCATGAGGCACTCGTCTCCCGGCCACGGGTAGGCGGCGCCGTAGAAGGGATCCTGCAGGGCAACTCGCAATAGCGGAGCCTGTTCCCACGCTGAGGGTGGTGCGACGGTCTGGAGGCTCGTGTAACCCCGGCCCCGCGTAACCCGTATAGATGGCAGGACACGCGGTAATGGGAGCGTGTCGCGCATCGGCACGATACCCGCACATGCCGCACGGAACCAGGGCGGGCCTAGGCCGAACCTGGGGGAAGTGGGAGGACACATGACTATGGATAACGAGACGCGCCATCTGGATCACGAGTCCGCGCGGGCAGCGGGGTTGCCGGCGGACGAAACACCGGCGCCAGGGAACGCGCCGCCCCCCGCCGGGAACGGCGGCACGCCGACGGCCTATCTGCCGCCGATGGCAACCGCGCCGGGGCCGGCCGCTGCCGAGGCGTCACGCCCCAGCTATGCGGCGCCGGCCTCCGGCCCGACCTATACGCCGCCCGCGCCGGGATCGATCCCCGCCTATACGCCGCCCCGGCCCAGCACGAACGGCCTGCCGCGCCTTGGGCGTGGTTCGGAGTCGCTGATTCCCCTGGCCTTGATCGCCGTGGGAATCCTGGCGCTGTTCGGCGGCTTTCGCTGGGTGTTTGGTGCCGCCATCCCGCTCGCGTTGGGGCTGATCTTCCTCTATGTGAGCAGCCAGGGACCGGGGCGGCTGGGCTTCCGCATTCCCGGCTGCATCCTGACCGGGCTGGGCGCGGGGATCGTGCTCGACAGCATTGTCGGCGGCGGCTGGTCAGCGCTGGGCCTGGGGCTGGGCTTTGTCGCGCTTTGGGTGCTGGACCGCAGCCAGTGGTGGTGGCTGATCCCCGGCGCCGCCGTGGGGTTGGGCGGGTTGCAGAGCGTCTGGAGCGGCAGCGATTGGGGCGGGAGCTGGTTCTTCCCGCTGGCGCTGATCGCCTTCGGCGCCTACCTGCTCAGCGGGCGGCAGTGGCACGCCCGGCACTAAGCGCCCCCGTATTGTCACTGGCGGCCGCCCGGATCTTCGCGATCCGGGCGGCCTTTTTGTGCCCGCCACCCGTCGTGAATCGCCCACGCGTTGTAACCTCCATCCGGCCCCTTGCGTATAAATAACCGATGACAGATCCTCAAGGAGATCGGCAGCCGGGACGACCTGCAGGCGTCTGCTCTGCCCCTTGCAGTGGACCCTACGGAGGAAACCAAATGGACAACGAAACTCGCCATCTCGATACGCGCGGCGCCCGCGTGCCCGGCGCGATGCCGCCTGCCCCCGCGCCGCCCGCGCCGCCCGCGCCGCCCGCGTCTGCCGGCGTCCCGACGAGCTATCTGCCGGCCATGCCCCAGGCTGCTCCGGCGCCAATCGGCTACGCGGCCCCGCCCGCGATGCCCGGCGGCTATGTGGCCCCGCCTGCGGCGCCGGGTGGCTATCCGCCGACCGCCATGAATGGCGGCTATACATCACCTGCAGCGAACACCGGCTATGGTCCGCCCCCGGCCAACACCGCCTACGCCGCGCCCGCCGCGAATCCCGCTTATGGCGCGCCCCCGGCCCAACAGCCCAACTATGCGCCGCCTGCGGGGAACGGCGGCTACGCCAACGGCTACAATTACAATGCTCCCCCGCCTGCGCCCGGCTACGGGGCTGCATATGGCCCGGCGATGAACGTCCCGGCCTATGGGCCGCCTGCCGGTGCGCCGCCGCCTTACGCGCCCCTGCCCAGCGGGCCGGTGCCGGGCGCGACCTATGGGCAGACCTACAGCTATAATGCGCCCGCCCCGCCGGTGGCACTGCGCCGACGGCCCAACTCCATCTGGCCGTTCGTGTTGCTCGGGCTGGGCCTGTTCTTCTTCTCCGGCAGCCTGCATCTGGCGGTGGGCGCGGCGATCCCGCTGGCGCTGGGCCTGATCTTCCTGTATGCCGCGCGCCAGAGTCCGCGACCGGGCGCCCGGCGCGGCCTGGAGATCCCCGGCTACCTGCTCACCGGGTTGGGCGCGGGCGTGCTGATCGATGCCATGACCCGCTTCGGCCCGGATGGCTTCGCCGCGCTGGGGCTGGGGCTGGGCTTCGCGGCGCTCTGGCTGCGCGACCGCACACAGTGGTGGTGGCTGATCCCCGGCTCCATCATCGGCCTGGCCGGCCTGGACGACGTGCTGAACAGCAGCTATCGTTTCGGGGGCGGGCTGATCCCGCTGGCCCTGATCATCTTTGGCTTCGCCTTCCTCACCCGGCGGCGCGGGCAGCCCCAGGTCTAGCGCCGCCTCGCATCTCCGCACGCTGCGCCGCCCGGATCAGCCGATCCGGGCAGCGTTCTGTATCTTTCGGCGCAATTGGCCTGCCGGCGGGCGTAACTTTCGTCCGCCGCCCGCCATATTATTGCTGGTAGATCATATCGGGGGCGACCATATCGCCCTGCCGGGGATCTGCCCGCTTGGCGTGCCGGTAGTCTGGCCCGCGAGCGCTAAATGCTATCCACCGTATGCCAAAGGAATCGATTGCAAACGTGCCGCGGGCGACATCCGGCGGCGACCTGAAAGTGAGCGGCCA
>JAICKM010000528.1 GCA_025927935.1 Chloroflexia bacterium
CACGGCACCTACTGGCACCACAACTTCGGCCACCCGATGAGCCACGGCTGCGTCAACCTGCCGACCGACGCCGCCAAGTGGGTCTACAACTGGGCGCCGATGGGCACCACGGTGGTGACGCACTGGTAAGTCGGTGCGGTATTATCCGCATGAGGCCGGACTCCCCAGGGGGTCCGGCCTTTGCTGTTAATTGAGCAGACTGTATACTTGGAGCAAAACAGGAGGCGCAAGCGAGGCCGATGGATATGCTGGGGCGCGGGGACGAAGTGCAGGTGCAGCGGACGCCGCTGCGCGATGTGGATGTGCCGCTGACGGCGCACGAGGCGCTGCGCTGGGCCTGGCCCGCGGCCAGGGAGCGCGACCCGGCGGCCCGGCTGGTGCTGATTACCAGCGAGGAAGACCTGGATACGGCAGGCCGGTCCCGCCTGTGGGAGTTTCAGGTGGACCTACCCAACCGGCGCGCCCAGGCCACCCTACGCGTCGGGATGGACGACGACCCGGACGACGAGGATAGCGGGGTGGCGCTGGTGGAAATAGTGCGCCCGTTTGTGCCGCCCGGCGACCTGTGGGACATCATGGCCCAGGGCGAGGACGCCGTGCGCCGGCATGTGCTGACCCACTGGCAGCGGCAACTGGCCGGGCGCCTGCCGCTTCCGCTGCCGGGCTACGACTCGCCGCACGCGGTGGCCGCCCTGCGGGCGCAGGGGGTGACTCTGGGACTCGGTTGCTACCTGGGGGCACGGGTGCAGGTGGACGGCAGCGCCGTCTGGTATCTGCACGCCGGGGACGAGGTCCGCACCACGCCATTCGCTCCCGCCGCCTTGCCCGCCGGGCCACCCGCCGCACTGGAGCCGCCATCCGCCCGACGCGCAGGAAGCCTACCCCCGGCTAACTTGGACGATGATCTCCACTGAATAGCGTGGAGGTGGCGCTTGACAGGCCACACTGCCGGTGCTAGGATCGACGCCAGCCGGGGGAGCGGTGCGACCGGCATCAGGTCGCAGCATCAGGCAGAGGAGGGTGGCGGGATGGCTGGTCGGATTCTGGTGTTCGGGGCGGGCGGGTACAGCGGGCGTATGGTGGTCGAGGAACTGGTCCGCCAGGGCATACCCATGGCCCTGGCCGATCGCAAGCGGGAGCGCCTGGACGCCCTGATCCAGGAGTTCGGCATCGATGCCGATGTGCCGCGCCATGTCGCCGATGTGGACCAGCCGGAAACGCTGCCGCCTATGTTCGCGGACGGTGTGCGCACGGTGATCAACTGCGTGGGACCGTTTCTGCGCCTGGGCGAGCCGGTGGTGGCGGCAGCGGTGGCTGCGGGGGTGCATTATCTCGATCTGAGCGGGGAGCCGCCCTTCATTACCCAGATCATTAACCGCTATGACACGGCGGCGCGCGAACGCGGCTGCGCGGTCGTCCCGACCTGCGGCACGGAATACGCCCTGGCGAACTGGGCGGCGGCGCTGGCGGCGCGCGGGCTGGAACCCGTAGATTACCTGTCCACCACGTTCGGCATTACCCGTGACCGCCCCAGCAAGGGCACGCAGCGGTCGTTTTTCCTCGCGCTGGCTCAGCCGGGTCTGGGCTGGCGCAACGGCCAGCAGGTGCCATATCCGCCCGCCCGGCAGATGCGTCGCGTCCGGCTGCCCGCGCCGTTTGGCCGGCGGCTGGCCCTCAACTCCCCGCTGGGCGACCTGATCCAGATCCCTCGTCATATCCAGGTGACGACCATGGACAGCTACCTGGCCCTGCCCGCCCCCCTGGGGTTGCTTTTGGGCGGCCTGGGACCGACGCTGCCCCGAGTCAGCCCGCTGATCGGCCGGATCCTCGAACCCATCACCCGCAACCCGCCGCCCGATTTCGTGGAACAATCGCTCTGTGTGGTGAAGGCAACAGCCCGCAGTGCCAAAGGCCGGCGCAACGTGATCCTGATGGGCCGGCAGGTGTATCGCCTGGCCGCGGCTATCGTTACCTGGTGCGCCCTGCAAACGCTGGAGCCGGGCTTTACCGCCCGCGGCGTGCTGGGGCCGGCGGAAGCTTTCGACCCCTGCGCCGCCGTCACCGCGCTGGAAAGCGCGGGCCTGCGCCACTCGCCCCTCCCGGCAGGCGTTTGCTAGGGCTGCCCGATCCGGCTGCTCCCGGCGGACGGAGTGGACGGCTCACCAGCGCGCGCCGCGAAGTACATCGCCAACGCCTGGGTGTGCAGCGAGAAAGCCAACTCGGTGGGGCCGGGCAGCACGACGCGCTCGCTGGTCTCGTTGGTCGGGGTGAAGGGCGGCAGGGCAGCGGCGGTGCGCGGCGCGGCCACGCCGAAGACGAGCAGATAGCCGTCGCTCGAAGTCAGCACCGCGAAGTCGCGGATCTCGGCGGGCGCCAGGCGCAGCCCCGTCTCTTCCCAGACTTCGCGGGCGCCCGCCTCCTGCCACGACTCCCCGATGTTGATGTAGCCGCCCGGCAGCGCCAGCATACCCACACAGGGCGCCACGGTCCGCCGGATCGCCAGCACGCCACCGTCCACCGGCACCAGGGTCACGGCGACCGGCAGCGGATTCAGGTAACTGGTGTGCCCGCAGGCGCTACAGCGGCGCGGCCAGGGCGGGTCGCCCTCGTACTCGTGCCCGCACCACCCGCAATGCGAGTTGCGCTTGATCATCTGCTTACCCTCCATACCGCTCACAGTCCTCATTGTCATGCTTCACGAAGTGAAGCATCTCGTTCCTTGCCCCACAAGACGAGACTCTTCGCTGCGCTCCCTAGACAAGTACCACCGGAAGGCGTACTCCGCGCCGGGATCGCCGCGCTTAGCCGCGGATCGCCAGCATCCGGTCAATCGCCAGGCGCGCCTTGGCCGCCACTTCCGGTTCTACCTCGACCGCCGGGGCCATGTCGCGCAGCGTATCGCGCAGCTTTTCGAGCGTGATCTGCTTCATATAGCGGCAGACCGCGCCGTCGTCGGCGGGCACGAACGTCTTGCCGGGATTCTCCTTGCGTAGCCGGTGCAGCAGGCCCGTCTCGGTCGCCACTAGGTGGGTCGTGGTCGGCGACTGGGCGGCGTGGCGGACCATCCCCTCGGTCGAGAGGACGAAGGTGCCCGCCGCGGGCAGCGTGCCCTCGTTGTGCGCCCAGACGTAGCGGCTGGTGCAGCCACACTCCGGGTGGATCAGCAGATCAGCGTCGGGATAAGCTTGCTGGTTGGCGAGAATCTCGTCGGGCCGGATCCCGGCGTGGACGTGGCACTCGCCCATCCAGACCTCCATGTTGTCGCGCCCCAGCGACTTCTTGAGCCAGGTGCCCAGGAAGACATCGGGCAGGAACAGGATCTCCTGGTCTTCGGGGATAGCGCGGATCACCGCCTGGGCGTTGCCGCTCGTCACGCAGTAGTCGGACTCAGCCTTGATCGCCGCCGTGGTGTTCACGTAGCTGACGACGACGGCAGCAGGGTGCTGGGCCTTCCACTCGCGCAACTGCTCGACGGTGATCGAGTCGGCCAGCGAGCAGCCCGCCGTCACATCAGGGATCAGCACGGTGCGCTCGGGGTTGAGGATCTTGGCCGTCTCGGCCATGAAGTAGACGCCGCAGACCACGATGACCGGGGCCGGCGTGCCCGCCGCCTCAATCGCCAGGCCCAGCGAGTCGCCCACGAAATCGGCCACGTCCTGCACTTCGGGCACCTGGTAATTATGAGCCAGAATCACCGCGTTGCGCGCCTTCGCCAGCGCGCGCACTTCGGCTTGCAGCGCGGCGATCTCCGCCGGGTCTTGCGGCACGAAGCGGCGCAGGGCGGGATGCAGCGGGCGCGGAGTCGTCGTAGAAGTCGCCATTAGAGTACCTCCAGGGAGAAGTCAATCGCGCCCGCCGAGTGGGTCAGGGCGCCGAGGGAAATAAAGTCTACGCCGGTCCCGGCCACCGCGGCCAGATTGTCCAGGGTGATGCCGCCGCTGGCTTCAAGCCGGGCGCGGCCGACCGTCTGGGCCACGGCGGCGCGCAGGCCGTCGAGCGTGTGGTTGTCGAGCAAGATCAGTTCGGCGCCCGCGGCGAGGGCTTCGTCCAGTTCCGCCGGGTTCGTGACCTCAACCTCGATCTGCTGGGCCGGGCCGATGCGCGTGCGCGCCGCCGCGACGGCGGCGGCGATCCCGCCCGCGGCGCGGATGTGGTTCTCTTTGATCAGCACCGCGTCGTCCAGCCCGGCGCGATGGTTGCGGCAGCCGCCCACGCGCACGGCGTACTTCTCCAGCACGCGATGGCCGGGCGTCGTCTTGCGCGTATCCAGCACCGTGGCGTTGGTGCCGGCCACGGCCTCGCGGGCGCGGTAGCTGGTCGTGGCAACACCCGACAGACGCTGCACAAAGTTGAGCGCCGTGCGTTCGCCGGTCAGGATCGAGCGCGCCGGGCCTTGCAGCCGAGCCACCACCCGCCGGTCGCCCCACGAGCCTTCCTCGGCCCGGCGGATCACTTCGACGCGCGGGTCCAGTTCGGCGAACACGGCTTCGATGACCGGCAGCCCGCAGAGCACGCCGGGCGCCTTTTGCTCGATCTCCGCCGTGGCCTGGGCATCCACCGGGATGGTCGCTTCAGTGGTCAGGTCGCCCCGGCCGATGTCTTCGGCCAGCGCGAGCCGGATGATCTCGCGGGCGGCGGGGTTATAGCCCAGCGTGACGTTGGGCGTCGCAATAGCAGTTGTCAGCAACAGGATACCTCCTCAAACAGGGGCAGCGCATCGCGCCGCCAGAGAATGCGGCCCCGCCAGGCGGGCGAAGCCAGGGGTGCATCGGTACGGTAATGGGCGCCGCGGCTCTCCGCGCGCATCAACGCGGCGCGGGCGGCCAGCCCGGCCAGCACATGGTCGGGCGGCGCGCCCGGCGCGGTCGCAGCGGGCAGATCGGCCACCAGCGGGCGCAGGCGAGCGCCCTCGCGTTCCACGCCCAGGTCGCGGTCCAGCCGGGCGCTCAGGCCACCGGGCGCGTAGTGCGCGGGACGCTCCTGCGCGCCCGATTCTTCCGGATACGCCGGGGGCGGGCTGGTGTGCCAGTGGGCGTGGCGGGCGGGCGGATCGGTCAGCGCAGCGTCCGCGGCGCGCACGCCAAAGACCAGGCATTCGAGCAACGAGTTGGAGGCCAGGCGGTTCG
>JAICKM010000815.1 GCA_025927935.1 Chloroflexia bacterium
CACGGCTCGGCAAGCACCGCGTCGGGGCGGTAGACGAGCAGCAGCAAGATGGGGCTATCCGCCAGTTCCGCCGCCAACCGGGCGATCAGCGTATGGCTCGACGGGTCGATCCATTGCAGGTCGTCGAGGACGACTACGAGCGGTTGCCGCTGGGCGGCGGCCCGGCAGAGGCCGATCACCAGATCGTGCAGGCGGTCACGCCGTTGCGCCCCGGTTAGCGCGCCGGTGAGCCGCGTATCGCGCAGTGGCAGGTTGAGCAGCGTACCCAGCAGCGGCGCGAAGCGCTTCCAGCCGGGCAGCAGGTCGCCCACTTGCCGGCGTAGCGCCATGGCCTGCGCCCGGCGCGAACTGTGTGGCGTGAGGCGCAGCACCTGGCGCAGTAGCCGGCCGATGGGCGCGTAGGGCATCGTCTGTTCGTCGCTGCGGCAGAGGTCGGTCGCAATCTGGACGCCGGACAGCGTGCCCCGGATCTCGCGCAGCACTTCGCCGGTCAGCCGGGACTTGCCGATGCCCGGCCCGCCGGTGATAGCGACCACCTGGCCCGCGGGCGCGGTGGCGCGTAGCGTGCTGCCGATCAGCCGGCGTAAGGCTTCCAGTTCGGCCTGGCGGCCCACGAAGGGGGCGGGCGCGGCGGGTTCGTGCGTGCCGGTCTTTGCCCGTTGGACGGCATAGTGTCCGTTCGGGACGGGTGGCACCGGCGCACGGTCCGTTGCAGCAGCACGGCGGGGCGGCGCTGTCCGCGCCCGGTCCGCGGCGGCGAGCAGGCGACGGCGCATGGCGGCGCGGCGATCCGGCGGTACCACGGGCACGGGGGCCTGGCACAGGAGTTCGCCCAGGACCAGCAGCGGCTCTAGCTCCTCCCGATAGGCGGGGAACCTGGCAAGTAATTGGGCGGCACTCAAGTTGTCGGGATTAGCCAGACAGTAATCGAGTGCTTCTTGTTTGCTGACGTGCTCCACGCTTCCCTCAATCGACCCGTAACGCGCCCACTCGGATGACGCTTGCCGCTAGCGCCGGGTTCCCCGGTGCTGTACCACGCCGTGTGCGCGCCGCGGCGCGGCCTGGCGACACAATTGCCCCCTCATTATAGCGTAAGTTGGGCTGCATGGATACCGTTCTTTGCGGTCACTTGCCCATACATCGGGTCACGAGATAGGCGACCCGCGCAGCGGGCGGTTGGCGGCGAATCGCGACCTGCCGCAGGCGCGCGGCAGGTGCTATAATACCGGCAAGTAGCGCGGGCCGGCAGGCGCGCCGGTAAGCGGCAGGCGGCAGATGGAGGGGGACATACATGGCAGCCATAGCGGATGGGCCTGCGCCGGGCGCACTCGCGCTCGTGGGATCGGGCGAGTATACCGCGGCGATGGACGGCACGGATCGGGCGCTGCTGGAGACGCTGGGCGGCCCCGGCGCGGCCCAGGTGGTCGTTTTGCCCACGGCGGCGGGCCATGAGGAACCGGCCAGCCCCGCGCGCTGGGCGCTGGAGGGGGTGGAGCATTTCACCCGCCTGGGCGCACAGGTGCAGCCGGCCCTGATCCTGAACCGGGCCGATGCGGAGGACCCGCGCTGGTTGGACCTGCTGGAGGCCGCCAACTTCTACTACTTCTCCGGCGGCGATCCGCAGTACCTGGCCGCCACCCTGGCCGGGTCGCCCACCTGGGATGTCATCCGCCGCCGCTACGCGGCCGGGGCCGTCCTGGCCGGGTGCAGCGCCGGCGCCATGGCCTTCGGCGGTTGGATCCCGAATATGCGGGCCGCGTTCACCGGACGCGCCGCCGATTGGCACCCGGCGCTGGGCATCGTCCCGCAGTTGATGGTGCTGCCGCATTTCGACCGCATGGCAAACTTCATTGGGCGGGCGGTCCTGTGGCGCATGGTGCAAACCGCGCCCTCCGGAGCGTGCGTGATTGGCGTGGATGAGAACACCGCCCTGGTGCGCTTCCCCGCCATGGCGGACTCGTGGCAGGTCTGGGGGCAACAGACGGTGTCGGTGTTCGACGGCCCCGGCAACGGCGGTTCCACCGTATACCAGACCGGGCAGGCGGTGGTATTGCCGGACACCTGATCCGGCGGAGGGATGCGCGTGGCGGCAAATGATCTATCCGCGGTGCAGGCGCTAACTTTTGATGTGTTCGGTACCGTGGTGGACTGGCGCGGCAGCATCATCCGCGAGGGGCGAGAACTTGCGCGGGCAAAGGGCATCCGCGTCGATTGGCCTGCGTTTGCCGATGCCTGGCGCGCCGGATACCGGCCCGCGATGGACCAGGTGCGCCGGGGCGATCTACCCTGGACGAACCTGGACGCGCTGCATCGCCTGATCCTGGATTCGGTGCTGGACCGCTTCGGCCTGAGCGCCTTGGACGCCGCCGAGCGCGACCACCTGAACCGGGTCTGGCACCGCTTGCGGCCCTGGCCCGACGCCGTGCCGGGCCTGCGCCGGTTGCGGCGGCGCTTCATCACGGCGCCGCTATCGAACGGCAACCTGGCCCTGCTCACCAACATGGCCCGCCACGCGGGTCTGCCGTGGGATTGCATCCTCTCCGCCGACATAGCCCGGCACTACAAACCCGACCGGGAGGTATACGAAACCGCCGTGGCGTTGCTCGACCTGGCCCCTGAGCAGATTTTGATGGTAGCCGCCCACCCCGACGATCTCCAAGCCGCGGCGCGCACCGGGATACGGACGGCCTTTGTGCCGCGCCCGCGCGAGTGGGGCCTGGGGCGCGCGCCGGATGTGCCGCCGGACGTGGCTTTCGATCTCACGGCGTCTGATTTTGGCGAGCTGGCAGGTATGCTGGGCGCGTGAGGCGGCGAGGGCGGGCGGCGGGCGGCGGAAATACTCCGCCGCCCGCGCAATGTTTATGGCTTGAAGCCGTAGGTCTTGCTGAACTGCTCCACACCGAGCAAACCCAGCAGCATCTCGTAGGGTGTGCCGCGGTTCTCCGGGTGGTACTCCAGGCGGTTGCGCTCGAAATACTGCACCAGGTAGGGCTTGCCGTCGGCGGCGTTGCCTTCGATGAAGCCTTCCGAGCGGGGCAGGCCGAAGAC
>JAICKM010000795.1 GCA_025927935.1 Chloroflexia bacterium
GCAAACGCCCTGGCCGCCACGGAACCGCCCGTGCCCGCCGGGGCGCGCTGGCGGGCGGCGGTGGTTCGCGCCGAAACGGCAGCGCCGGAGCCGGCGCTGGACCTGGAGACCATCGAGGGCACGCTGGAGCGCATTACCTTCCAGAACGAGGCCAACGGCTGGACGGTGGCTCGCTTGCAGGTCGCCGGGCAGAAGGCCGCGGTGACAATTGCCGGCACCATGCCGACGGTTCATGCCGGCGAGACGTTGCGCCTTTCCGGGTCGTGGAAGCAGCACCCGCAGTACGGGCGGCAGTTCCAGGTCTCACACTACCAGGCGCTCATGCCGGGCACCATTCCCGGCCTCAAAAAATACCTCGGCTCCGGCCTGCTCAAAGGCGTGGGGCCGGTCTGGGCCGAACACCTGGTCAATGCGTTCGGCTTCGACACACTGGAAGTCCTCGAACGCAGCCCCGAAAAACTCCTGCGCATCCCCGGCATGGGCAAGGCGCGCGCCCAGGCCATCGCCGCCGCCTGGCACGAGCAAGCCGCGCTCAAAGACTTGATGGAGTTTCTGCAAACCCAGGGCCTGCCCGTCGCGCTGGCCCTGCGCATCGTCAAGCGCTACGGTGACGACGCGGTGGCCGTGGTGCGCGCGCAGCCCTATCGCTTGATCGAGGAGGTCTTTGGCGTCTCCTTCGCCGTTGCCGATCAGTTGGCCCAGCGTATGGCCCTGCCCGTGGACGGCACGCCGCGCATCGAGGCCGGGATCAAATATGTGCTGGGCGAGGCGAGCGACCAGGGGCATACCTGGGTGGTGCAAGAAGCCTTGCTCGCGACGGCGGCGCACTTGCTGGGGCTGCCGGTGGAAGCCGTGGCGGCGGTCCTGCCGCATATGGTCCGTGACGCGCAAGTCGCCATCGAGCCGAGGCCGGACGGCACGCCCATCGTCTACCCCGGCGCGCTGTACCAGGCGGAATTGTTCGTGGCCGGGGCCATCCGCGTGTTGCAGACGGCACCCGACGACCGCCTGGCCGATTTTGCGCGGGTGGATTGGGGCCGGGCGCTGGGCTATCTGAAGCGCGAGGAGCCGGGCCTGTGCGCGCTGACCGAGCGCCAGCAACAGGCCGTCCGGCTGGCGCTGACGCAGCGGGTGGTGATCCTCACCGGCGGGCCGGGCACCGGCAAGACGACCACGCTGCGCGCGCTGATCAAGCTGCTGCAAGCGCGGCGGCATAGCGTCGTGCTGGCCGCGCCGACGGGGCGGGCGGCCAAGCGGCTGACCGAGGCGACCGGCGCGCCCGCGCGCACCATCCACCGCCTGCTTGACCTGCGCCCGCTGCCCAGCGGCGAGTACCAGCGCGGCGCCATGCTTGACGCCGACATCGTGATCGTGGACGAAGCCTCGATGATGGATCTGCTGCTGGCCCAGGCGCTGCTGCGCGCCGTGCCGCCCGGCAGCCATCTGCTGCTCGTCGGCGACCCCGACCAGTTGGCCTCGGTGGGGCCGGGCGACGTGCTCCAGGATCTGCTGGCGAGCGACGCGGTGCCGGTGGTCAAGCTGACGACGATCTTCCGCCAGGACGAGAGCAGCGGCATCGTGGCGAACGCGCACCTGATCAACGCGGGCGAGCCGCCGCGACTGAAAGGCTTCACCGACTTCTATCACCTGCCGGTCGTCCGGCCCGAGGAGTGCTGCGACCTGGTGGTGGACCTGGCCGTGCGCCGCCTGCCGGCGCGCTATGGCTTCGATCCCTTCGAGGACATCCAGGTGATCGCGCCGATGTACCAGGGGCCTGCGGGGGTGGATGCCCTGAATGTCCAGTTGCAGGAACGGCTGAACCCGGCCTCTCCCGCGCGCAACGAACGCCACTACGGCAGCCGCGTCTTCCGCGAAGGCGACAAGGTGATGCAGGTGGTGAACGACTACGAGCGCCAGGTCTTCAACGGCGACATCGGGCGCATCGTGCAGATCGATCCGGCGGAGCAGCAGGTGCAGGTGCTGTTCGACAACGAGTGGTGCGCCACCTATGCCTTCGCCGAACTGGACGAACTGACCCACGCCTACGCCATTTCCGTGCATAAGAGCCAGGGCAGCGAATATCCGGTCGTGGTCATGCCGCTGCTGCGCCAGCACGGGCGCATGTTGCAACGCAACCTGCTTTACACCGGGATCAGCCGGGCACGGCGGCTGGTCGTGCTGGCGGGCGAGCGCGAAGCCGTGGCGCGGGCGGTCGCCACGTCGATGGCGGGCACGCGCAATACCGGCCTACGCGCCCGGCTGATCCGCTGATTCGGCCGCAGTCGCGCCGTCAAACCGCTTGACGATGCGCGCCGGGTTGCCCGCTACCACTACATTCGGCGGCACGTCGCCGGATACCACGGCACGAAACGCCACCACCGAATTCTCCCCGATGCGCGTGCCTTTCAGCACCGCCGTTTGCCCGGCCAGCCAGACGTTCTGCTCGATGCTGATCGGGCGTGTCGAGACGGGCGCCGTGGGATCGTGGCGCCGGGCCGGGTCCAGGGGGTGGAAGTCGCTGTCGAAGATGACCGTGGAGCCGAGGATGCAGCGCGGTCCCACACGCACGGTCGTATAGGCCATGATGCCCGCCCCGTTGAGCCGGGTGCCGCTGCCGATCTCGATCCGCGAATCGGGTGTATAGGTGATGAAGACGTTCTTTTCGGCGTGGCACCAGGCCTTGATATCGTCGCCGAAGATTACCCGACCAGGGCCGCGGATGACCAGGCGGCCGTTCGTCTCGAAGTTGCGCCCGAACTGCACGCGGCGGCCCAGACGGAAGCGAAACCAGGCCACCCAGCAACGGCTGATGGCGGCGGCGGCGTAGGGTTTGATGCGGGCGCGCAGCCCGGCGGGAAGCAAAGTGGACATGGCGCCATTATACCAGCCCGGTCCGCGACCGGGTAGGGCGCCCGGCGGTTCAAGCCGCCGGATACGCCTACGAAGGCCGCCCGCGCAGCCTACGCCGGGTAGGGCGCCGGAAAGCCGGACCGGTGGGAGTCGAAGACTCCCACCGGTCTACCTGGTGCATATGGTGCCTGACCCCTGGGTGCGTGTCGCCGGTAATACTGCTCCCCGGTTGGCGCCGGCCACCGGTGCTGCATACAGCCTGATTAGGGGAGATGCGCCCGCGGTTGTGGTCCGTGTTGTCCCCAAGATCGGGGTTCAAGC
>JAICKM010000924.1 GCA_025927935.1 Chloroflexia bacterium
ACCCGGCGATCATCCTGGCCGACGAGCCAACGGGCAACCTCGACAGCATCGCCAGCGCCGAGATCATGGCGATCTTTCAGCGCCTGAACACCGAGCAAAACATCACCGTCGTCTTCGTGACCCATGAGCCGGATATTGCCGCCCACACCCGGCGCATCCTGCGTATGCGCGACGGTCACCTGGTGGCCGACGAAATCGTGCGCAACCCTGTGACTGCCGATCCGGAAGCGGTGCGCCAGGCGGCGCTGGCCGAAGAGGCCGCGCTGCACAGCGGCAACGGCGCCGGCCCCTTGCCGCACGAGCCGCTGCTGGTTGTGGCCGGAGGCGAACAATGAACATCTTAGAAAGCCTGAGCGTGGCCTGGAGCAGCATGCGCGCCAACAAGCTACGCAGCATCTTGACCATGCTCGGCATCATCATCGGCGTGGCTGCCGTGGTCGCGCTCATGGGTATCGGCCAGGGCGCGCAACAGTCGATCACCAGCAACATCACCCAGAACGGCACCAACCTGCTGACCATCACGCCGGGGTCGTTTACCCAGGGCGGCGTGCGTAGCGGGGCGGGCGGCGCGCAGACGCTGACGAGTGAGGACGCGGATGCCATCGCCGACCCGGCCAACTGCGCCTACTGCACGCTGGTGGCGCCGGAGGTGCGCCGGCAAACGAGTGTCGTCTATGGCAGCCAGAACAACAGCTATTCGATCAGCGGCACAACCCCGGACTACGGCACCATCCGCAATATCACCCTGGCTGAGGGCGATTGGTTCACCACGGGCGATGTGAGCGCGGCGGTGAACGTCGCCGTGATCGGCGCCAACGTCGCCAATGACCTGTTCCAGGGGGAAGATCCCATCGATAAGACAATCCGCATCGACCGCCTGGCCTTCCGTGTCGTCGGCGTGGCCGCGCCCAAGGGCGGCACCGGCTTCGGTTCGCTGGACGACGGCGTCTATATCCCGGTCACGGTCGCCCAGCGCAAGCTGTTCGGCGGCCGGCAAGCGGCCATTGCCGGGCACAATGTGAGCACGATCTATGTCCAGGTCGATAACAAAGACGATATGGTGGCCGCTCAGAACCAGATTACGGACCTGTTGCGCACCCGCCATCATGCTACGACCGCGGACAACGACTTCACCGTGATCAACCAGGCCGATCTCTTAAACACGCTCAACGGTGTCGTCTCGGTGCTCACGCTGTTCCTGGGATCCATCGCGGGCATTTCACTGCTGGTCGGCGGGATCGGCATCATGAACATTATGCTGGTCTCCGTGACCGAAAGGACGCGCGAGATCGGCATCCGCAAAGCCGTCGGCGCGCAGCAGGGCGACATCCTGCGCCAGTTCCTGATCGAAGCCATCTTGATCAGCGTCGGGGGCGGGTTGCTCGGCATCTTGCTTGGCTTCCTGATCGCCACGCTGGTCACGCTGACCGGCACTCTGACATCCATTGTTACACCCAGCGCGGCTCTGCTGGCGGTCGGCTTCTCGCTGGCCGTGGGGCTGTTCTTCGGCATTTACCCGGCCCGGCGCGCGGCCCGCCTGGACCCGATTGTTGCGTTACGCTACGAATGACGCTGTCTAAAGGAGACACTCGACAATGCGCAATCCGTTTGTCATGTTGGTGGCCGGTCTGGTGATCGGGTTGATTATCGCTGCGGGCGCTTTCATCGGCGGCATGAACATGGGGCAGGCCCAGGCGCAGGAGCAGCAAAACCAGTTCTTCGCCCAGCGCGGCTTTAATCCGAATGCCGCCGGGGGCGCGGCGGGCGGCGCCGCGGGCCAGTTTGGGGGTACAGGCGCCGCCGGGGCCGCCGGACGGACCGGCGCTGCGGGCGCCGCGGGCCGGAACGCGACTTTCGGCACCATCAAGAAGATCGACGGCAACACGATTACGCTGACCGTGCCCAACAGCGACGACATCACGGTGTCGCTGCCCGCCAACGCCACCATTATCAAGACCGTGACCGGCACGGTCAGTGACCTCAAAGAGGGCCAGAGGCTGACGATCATGGGCGCCCGCTCCGGTAACAACATCGCGGCGACGGCGGTCCAGGTAACCGATCTGCCCAATGGGGTCAACGTCCCCGGCTTTGGTGGCGGGGCGCGCGGGGGGGCGCGGGCCACCCCCACGCCGGGCCAGTAGGCCGCCCGGTACGCGGCTGTCATGCGTACCTGGGTGCTCCGCATCCGTGCCGCCGACCGGCCCATCTTTGATGCGCTGGTCGACGGCCGCAAAACTATCGAAACGCGCGCCGGTAGCCCCGGCGCGCGTTCCTATACCCGTGTCCAGCCCGGCGACACGCTGCTGTTCCTCTGCGGCCCGGCCCGCCTGCGCCGCACGGTGGCACGGGTGGCGATCTATCCCTCGCCCGCCGCCCTCGCCGCGCACGAAGACGTGCGCCGGGTGATGCCCTGGCTGGCGGACGCCGCCGACCTGGCCGCCGTCTACGAGTCCTTCCCCGGCTACCCGGAGCGCATCGCTCGCCACGGCCTCGTGGCGATGGAACTGGCGCCGTCCGAAGGCGGGCCCTAGTCACCG
>JAICKM010000920.1 GCA_025927935.1 Chloroflexia bacterium
AGACCATCGTCTTTGCCCGCTCGCGCACGGCGGTCGAGATCCTGCTGACTTATCTACGCACGGCCATGACCCAGCACCGGCGCGACCCGGAGAAGGTGCGCGGCTACCGGGGCGGCTATTTGCCCTTGCAACGGCGCGAAATTGAGCGCGGCCTGCGCGACGGCAAGGTGCGCGCCGTGGTCAGCACGAACGCGCTGGAGTTGGGAATCGACATCGGCACGCTGGAAGTCTGCCTGATGGCGGGCTACCCCGGCACTATCGCCAGCACCTGGCAGCAGGCCGGGCGCGCCGGGCGGCGCAGCGGCACGGCCCTGGCGCTGTTCGTGGCCGGGAGCAGCCCGCTGGACCAGTTCCTGGTGCAGCACCCGGACTACTTCTTCGCCCGCTCGCCGGAGCACGGCCTGATCAACCCGGACAACCTGCTGGTGCTGATGCAGCATCTGCAATGCGCGGCCTTCGAGCTGCCCTTCGCCGAGAACGAGGTCTATGGCGATCACCCGCCCCCCGAGACGGCGCTGATGCTGGGCTACCTGGCCGAGGGCGGGGTGCTCTACCACAGCGGCGAGGGCTGGCACTGGAGCAGCGAGAACTTCCCCGCCGAGAACGTGTCGCTGCGCACCGCTGCCGCCGACAACTTCGTCATCATCGACACGACCGACCCGACGCCGCGCGTGATCGGCGAGATGGACCGCTTCAGCGTGCCGACGCTGCTACACGAGGAGGCGATCTATCTGCACGAGGGCACGCAGTACCATGTCGATAAGCTGGACTGGGACGAGCAAAAGGGCTATGTGCGCCAGGTGGAAGTGGACTATTACACCGACGCCAACCTGGCGGTGAACCTCAAGGTGCTCGATGTGCTGTCGGGCGAGGACCGCCACGCGGCCCGCTCGCACGGCGAGGTGATGGTCAGCGCGCTGGCGACGATCTACAAGAAGATCAAGCTGGGCACGCACGAGAACATCGGCTGGGGGCGCATCCACCTGCCCGAACAGGAGATGCACACCTCGGCCTACTGGCTGACCGTGCCGCCGCCGGTGGTGGCCGACCTGCCCAAGGGCGCATTGCAGGGCGCCCTGGTGGGGTTGGCCCATGTGCTGTCCTACCTGGGGCCGCTCTACCTGATGTGCGACCCGCACGACCTGGGCGTGGTGCCGCAGGTGAAGTCGCCCTTCACCGAGGCGCCGACCATCTTCGTCTACGACAGCTACGCGGGCGGCATCGGCTTCAGCAAGACGCTGTACGAGCAGCACGCCCGGCTGCTGGCCGCGGCCCGCGACCTGGTGGCCGCTTGCGGCTGCGACGAGGGCTGCCCCTCCTGCATCGGCACGGCGGCGGAACTGGGCGAGCAGGGCAAGCAACACACGCTGACCCTGCTGCGCGGCCTGCTGGCCGTCGCCGCCCACCTGCCGCCGCCTGCCTCTAAAGAGGCACCGCCCCCCGAAGACCGGTGGGAGGTCTCGGCGGGGGTGGATTAAAATATGGGCGCAAGGTAGCTACCCTGCTATCGCATATATGCACAAGCAACACCTTGCACCATGCAAACATAAGGAGCACATTCATGGATCAAATGACCACAAAGGGCGCAGACGCGAATGCCTGGCCCAGGGGGATTGCGGCCATCACGCTGTTCGTCGAGGACCTGGCGTCCGCGAAACAATTCTATCAAGAGGCTTTCGGATTGCCGGTGGTGTTTGAGGACGATAACTCGACCGTGTTCAAGTTCGGCAACACGCTGGTCAACCTGCTGAAGATCACCGAGGCCGACGAACTCATTGCGCCGGGCAAAGTAGCTAGTCGCGAGGCCGGATCGCGCGCCGTGTTCACCATTGAAGTGGATGACGTAGATGCCATGTGCGCCCAACTCACCGCCCGCGGGGTGGTGCTGCTGAACGGCCCCATGGATCGGCCCTGGGGCATACGAACCGCCAGCTTCCGCGATCCCGGCGGTCACATCTGGGAGATCGCGAAGTAGCAAGCACCTCCACCCGCGTATGAAGAGGCGGGAACGCATCCACCTGCCCGAACAGGAGATGCATACCTCGACTTACTGGCTCACCGCACCGCCGCGAGTAGTGGCCGATCTGCTCTGCAAGCTGTCTCCGCCCATCTGCTCCCACCTGCCTCTAAAGAGGCACCGCCGCCCGAAGATCGCTGGGAAGTCGCCGCGGGCGGCGATTGGTGTAGATGGCCGCTTCAGCTACGGCTTGGGTTGCGAAGTTGCAGCACCACACGCCCAAGCGCGGGTTAACAGATCAAACTGGAACGTCTGGGGCGTGGTCGGGGTGGTGACGGCTGCGGTCGTGCCGATATCCGTGTTCAGGGTGAGGCAGGTGCCGTTGGCGGCGGTGATATCTATGACGCCGGACCCGGCCGGCAGCAGATATTCTCCTTGCGGGAGAAGAGGAACTGCCGTGTCGTCGGAATTGACGCGGAGCGTGGAGACCATCAAGAATCCGCGGGGCGGCGTAACCATCTTGTTCAGCCCAACGGCCACCTGGACATGATTGCCTTTAAGGACGCCTTGCCATGCGTTTCTGACGTAGTAGTAC